>JAFGOU010000552.1 GCA_016926315.1 Chitinispirillaceae bacterium | reverse complement strand
CCTATACAGCCCCTTAAGTCACCGTTTTTTGTCAAGGTCACAAAACAGCCCCGATCATCCTTAACCGGGGCCGGAATAGCTTCGGGAACAGGCGGGGTATCGCCCCGAACCGCGGCATCAAGGCTCTGACGCGCCAGCCTGAGCAGGTATGCCTTGACCTCAGGCGTCACCCCTGATGACTCCTGGTTTTGTCGTGCCGGAGAATTGGATACGGTTGTCCCTGACTGAAGGTACACTATCGACGCATAGCCAACGACCTTGTCACCCGAGCCATGGCGCGGATACGTTTCATAGGATGTCCTTGCGTCAAGAAGCTTCGGCGTCCCTCCCAGGCGCCGGGCAAGAACCATCACGATACGAATTGACGTCTCTCCGCAGGCATCCAAAAAACCCGACGCGTTCCCTGCCAGGATCGTGGCGATGCTCCGGTCATCGGTCTTACGCGCGTTTTCCTGGCTCATGTAATGGGAAAAATCGGTTGACGCGATCACTACCGTCCGATCATCCATAAGAGGCAGAAGCAGCTCGGCGGCCTGTTCGGGCTGGATTTTTCCGGTAAGGACCGGGACGATCTTGAAATCCTTCAGCCTGACCTGGAGAAACGGGAGCTGAACCTCGAGGCAGTGTTCAGGCCCATGCGCTTCACTGTTGTCCCGCACCAATGGGCTGGATAAAAGCTTTTTTATCCGCACATGGTCGATGGCAACGCTGCCCAGCGGCGTCTGGAAGGAGCCCTCCTTGGGCACGGCCAGCCCATCAAACCATGCATGATGCGAAGGCCCTAAAATAATTACGGTTTGTACGGCGCGGTCAAGCGTCGCATAGGCCTTTCCTGCAACAGGGCCGGAAAAGACAAAGCCGGCGTGCGGAATGACCAGCAACCGGGGCGAGGCAGGCAGTGTTTTGCCGCCGGCGAGGTAACGTTCAACCTCTTGCCGCAACTGACCGGCATTTGCCGGATAAAATTGCCCTGCGACTGCTGGTTTGCGTATGGATTCTTGGGCAAAAAGGGTGTCGTCTTGTCCAGACATGAAAAGAACTCCTGATATGATGAGGATTTTATGAAATCTGTTCATCGTGGACCCCTGGCAAACAAAATAATCAGGACCACACTCCCGGGACGGTTGTGCCGCATTTTTCGCAGACATTCTTCGTAAGACCAGCTACTTTAACTGAGTACCCTGATCTTTTTATTAACAATGACTTGCATTTGTGGCAATAGGTATTGGAATCAATCTCCGGGACGTTTCCGATATAGACATACCGTAATTTTTCTTCACGAGCTATGGCGCTCGCTTTCTCCAGAACGTCTTTTGGCGTCGGATAGTGCTGTGCCAATTGATACAACGGAAAAAACCGTGAGAAATGGAGCGGCGTGTCCGCCCCTGCATGGTCCCTGATCCATGCCGCCATTTCCCTGAGCATTTTGAGATCGTCGGTCCATTCAGGCACCACCAGATTGACGATCTCGACCCATACCCCTTTTTTCTTCACACACATGATCGTATTGAGCACCGGTCCAAGTTTTCCCGCATTCAGATTCCGATAGACCGTATCATCAAAACTCTTCAGGTCGATATGAGCGCCATCAAGATAGCCCGCCAGTTCCTCAAGCGGCGCCTGATTGATATATCCCGAGGAAACCAGTACGTTTTTGATTCCGGCTTTACGGGCGCACTTCGCGATATCGAGCATGTACTCAAACCATACAACCGGTTCGGAATAGGTATAGGCAATGGATGCGGCACCGGAGGCTTTCGCTTCGTCGACAATGGACTGCGGTGAGCGGTAGGCGGAGCCGGTTTCGAGCGGACTTGTCTGGCTTATTGAATAGTTCTGGCAGTTTTTACAGCGAAGGTTGCAGCCCGCGACAGCAAGGGAATAGGAGCGCGATCCTGGAAGGAAGTGATATAAAGGTTTTTTTTCGATCGGATCGACATGTATGGCGCATGGCAGGCCGTAACCAAGGGCCACGAGGATTCCCGCCCGGTTCCTCCGGTTCCGGCAGATACCGGTCTGGCCGTTTGATAGGATGCAGAAATGCGGACAGAGCTCGCACTGTATGTTTTTTCCGGAAGCGCGCCAGTAACGGGCGGTTTGCGCTTCTTTTTTATCATCTGCAAATGCTTTCGGCAGCGCGAACGCTCCGGCTGTCGCAGCAGCGAGGTTTCCCAGCGCTTTCCGCCTTGAAATCACCATTGTTTTGCCCTATTCCGCTTCAAAAAATCTGCTGCTCGATCCCTCTTTCGCGATGCCGACATACACCGGTTTTCCGCAACGCGGGCAGCGGCCCACGTACGCCGTTCCCCAACGGTTTTTATAAATCCGGCAATACACGTTGCAGCAACGAAAATAGATGCCCAGGAATTTTCTCGGCCCCGGTTTGCGTCCTGACTCCTGTACATCGGCCACAGGACAATCCCCTTAAAGGTCAGGTATACAGTGTATGGTGTAAAATATACTCTAAAACCGGCTGAGGAACCATATGACGGCAGGTAAATCCGCGCTTCAGATAGTCGCGTACCAGAGAGGAGCTGATGCCCCATTGCGGAGAAGGAAAAAAAACAATGCGCTCCGCCGGAAGAGAGCGCGGTAATGCGTTCGAATATCCCGGTCGTTGCGCCACACAGAGGGTCACACGTTCAAGCACCTCCCGGTAACGGCGCCAGGTCACGATCTCCGGAAGATTGTCTGAACCGATGATGAAATAAAACTGCCGGTGCGGGTACTCTCTGGCAAGAGCATCGAGCGTATCGATGGTATAGGAGGTTCCCGAACGCCGCAGTTCGCCTTTCCATACGCCATAGCGAGGATTTCCCCTCAAGGATCGGCGCAGCATGGCCAGACGATTTGCGGGGGAAGCAAGAGGGGGCACTTTGTGCGGCGGGTTTCCGGACGGAACGAAAAGGAGTTTCCTCAGGCCGAAATAGTCGATGGCAAGCTGTGCTGCGGCGAGATGACCGCAGTGCACCGGATCGAATATGCCGCCCAGGAGTCCGAGGGACCCGGCCGGCGCAATGACCGTTGGCGCCGGGACCGATGCTCCCGACAGGTCACTCCGCGCAGCGCGCAAGCAGCTCGCGTGCTTTTTTTGCGATTTCACCTTTTGGTTCCTGCTCGACAAGCGTGTTCAGCACATCACGCGCCTCGGCCAGGCGATTCAAATCGATGAGAACCTGTCCGAGGTTACAATAGGCCTGCTGCGTATATTCGACCGCCGGATATTCCCTGATAAACGACCGGTAGCTGATAATCGCAGCCTCCTTCTCTCCTATTTTCTGGTAGAATTTTGCCACTTCGAACTCTTTGAGCGCCAGTTTGTTAACCGCCTGTTTCATATATTTCTGTGCGCTGTCCGCAAAGGCGCTCGACGGATAGTTTTCAAGGAAATCATTTAGAAGCCGCGCCGACTCCTTCGTTTCCGTCTGGTCGCGGTCAACCGGTCTCGAGCCTTTGTACGCAGCATAGGCAATCCTGAAAAGCGCTTCCTCGTAAAACGGGGAGTTGGGATACTCCTGCATGAGCCGGGTGAATTCAAGCCTGGACTCATCGTACAGTTTCATCTTCAGAAGTGACATGCCGAGGTAATACCCTGCCGTATCCAACCCCGAAGCGCCGGCGCACTGGATTTTTGCATCATCGATCAGGGTCTTTACCGAGGAGTACTTTTTCTTGTTATATTTCTCGATGGCCAGGGTAATACGTTTGGAACAATCGTAACGCGGTTTCTTGACTTTTTTCCCTCCGGCGCAGGAACCGAGAAAGGAACATACTACAAGAATAATGACGCCGCTGACAACACTGTACCGTAGCTTCATCGTTTGACGATCCGTTTTTATAATGGTTAGGTTCTTTGTCAGATAACGATACGTTTTTTGCGTATTTTTGTCTGACGGGAAATATGAGTATCGAGTCTTATTCCATCAAAGCATTGTTGATAGGCATGGAAAAACGCCCGCTATCGATATCCTTCCAAAACTGGGTGATCAACCATTGAAAATAGCATATGCTGAAAGATTACGGGAGGATAATGTAGCCTGGGAAAAGAAAAAGTACGGTGACTCTGGGGATAACGGTATGCGAAACCTGCCTCACCCGGGGTTCGCGCTACTTCAGCGTTTTCAGCTGTTTTTCAGCCCGCTCCACGTATTCACTGGCCGGGTAGCGCTGGACGAGCATTTTCAGGGCGTCCTTTGCAAGGCCCTGCTGGCCGAGCTTCAAATAGGTGAGTCCGAGTTTGTACAGCGCGTCATCCGCCTTTGACGAACCTTTGATTTCAGTCACTTTATGATACGATACAACGGCGGTGGAATGGTTGTTAAGCGAGTAGTTGCTCTCGGCTATCCAGAAATGCGCATCGGCGCTGTATTTTCCTGCCGGGAATTCGTTCAGCTGGTCGGTAAACGAAGTGATCGCCAGATCGAATTTACGGGCGTTGAAATAGTGGAGGCCTTTCTGATAGAGATCGTATTCAGGAGATGACAGCAGACCGGTAGCGGACGAGGGAGAGAAGGTTGCGGTCTGGTCCCCTTTTTTGGCCTTGACGGCAGACGATGCATCAACGGATTTTACCTGGTTGAAGAGGTCCTTGTATGCCTCGGTAAGAAGCGCAAGCCGGGTTTCGAGCTCCTCTATCTTAGCCGAGGAAATGCTGGCGACCTCTTCGGAAACGGCAATTACCCTGCTGTCGAGTTCGGTCATTCGCGTCATGAGCACTTCGATGTCCAGTTTTGCTTCCTGCGCGAGTTTTAGCGCTTCATCGGATTTCTCCTTGACCTGAACGACATCGATCTCGGGCAGCAGCGCATCGGCCGACCCTCTGGTCTTGTGCGTCGCAGCACAGCCGACGATGAGGGAAACCATGAAGACCGCAGCGGTCAGTTGAATGGCGGTAGTCATTGATCAATCCTTGAGAAATGGTAAAATTACTGCGGTACCAGGAGCGTACAACCGTAGTATACCATTACCATTTTACTTCGGTCAATTATAATTTAACGCCATCCCTCCTCCCCTTCGATAAACTATTTTACCGGTACCATGATCCTCTACCGTTACATCGCCAGGGAGCTCATTTTCCCTTTCGTTACCTCGCTCAGCATCATTGTTTTTTACTTCATCATGCAGAATATGATCATGCTTCTCGACAGGATCGTTTCCAAGGGCCTTGATCCGGCAATTGTGCTGGAGATATTCATTATCCAGCTCGGATGGATTATCGCACTGGCCGTACCCATGGCCATTCTTACCGCGACTTTATGGACCTTCGGCCGGATGTCCGGAGATAACGAGATCACCTCGATAAAAGCATCGGGGCAGAGCATGTATACCCTGATGATGCCCGTTTTCGCGGCAGCGGCGATTTGTACCGCGCTTCTCGTTTTTTTTAATGATCTGGTTTTACCGGACGCGAACCATCGTACCGCCAATCTGCTTTCCGACATCTCCCGCAAGCGGCCTGCGGCATTCATCGAGCCAAAGGTGTTGATACGCGATTTTGCCAATTACACGATCTACACGGAAGAGGTCGACCCGCGCAACGGAAACCTGAAGGGCGTCCGCATTTTTTCCGACATGCCGGGCCAGGACCCTTCCACGACCGTCGCCGCGCGGGGAATCCTCCGTATGACTGCTGACCAGCAGTACCTCGAGCTCTCCCTTTTTGACGGAGAGACCCATAGTCTCTCCCGGACAAGCGGAAACGAATATTTCCTGGGCAGGTTCGGCAGTCAGGTGGTGTACATTAAAAATATCGATACCCGGCTGGAACGGACCAGCTCAAGCTACCGCAGCGACCGGGAGATGAGTTCACAGGCCATGCTGTTTGAAGTCAGGGAACTTGAAAACGACAACCGCCGTTCGATCACCCAATACCATTCTTTCATCGATACCCTGACCCGTCAGATCGACGTGCTCGACTCCCTTGCCTCCCCTGCCGCCTCCCTTGCCGACGCTTCAGATACGGTCCGCCTTCCTGATTTTACCGGGTGGGTCGCCCTGACCGGACGTCCCGGTCAGGCGGTTCGATTGAAAGTGCAGGAATCGGCCGACCTCGCTGAACGCACCCAGCGGCATATCCGTTCGAACCGGCAGCTCATCAGCCAGTACATGGTCGAGGTCCACAAGAAATACGCCATCGCCTTTGCCTGCCTGGTATTCGTGCTCATCGGCGCGCCGCTCGGTATCATGGCGCGTCGGGGCGGTCTTACCGTCGGCGCGAGTTACAGCATTTTCTTTTTTATTGCGTACTGGGCGTTTCTCATCGGCGGCGAGTCGTTGGGGGATAAAATGATTGTCCCCCCCGGTATCGCCATGTGGACGGGAAATGCCCTTATCGCGCTTTGCGGCTTGGTGCTCATGGCGCTCATGCTCAGGGAGACCACGATCCGTTTCGATTGGATCATCGGATTATGGCGTAAAATGTCAACCGGCGAACAGTCGCTTTTCGGACGGGTGGGGTCGAGCTTTCCCGGTCGCCTTACCGGTTTTTTGCTGCATGTTCCGCAATGGTTGCTCAAACGAACCGTCGGCACACTTCCCATGTACCTGATCTCTCTCTTTACCGGATATCTCTTCGGTTTTATGTTGGCTTTTATCGCCATATTTGTGGTGATCGACTACGTTTCAAATCTCAAGCGCTTTGAACAGGCATCGTTTTTTGAGGCGGGTCTCTACTACTGGTACTATCTTCCCTGGATCGTACAGATAACCCTTCCGCTGGTACTTCTCATTGCCGCGATGATTGCCATGGGAAGGCTGGGAAAGAACAGCGAGATCATTGCCATGAAGGCGGCCGGCGTTGGCATACGCCAGCTCTCGTTGCCGCTTCTTTTCCTCGGGCTTCTGCTGTCGGTCGGCTCCTTTTATGCGGGAGAGAAAGTCATCCCCAGGACCAATCTCCTGCGGAAGGAGCTCATGGAAACCATCCGCGAACCGAAGGACTCTCCGGTGCGTCAAATGCGGGCGAAAAAAGGAAAGGGCGTGTTGCGCGAGTACCGCCGCAATTTTTATTATTTTGGTGAACGGAACGTCATTTACATTTTTCAGGAGTTCGGCACCTCGCCGCAGGTCGCCCGCGGCATATGGCGCGAGCGATTCGATTCATCGCGCATTGTCGAACGTATTCAGGCCGAATCCATGTCGTACGACACCACGGGATGGAGGTTTATAACGGCGACGGTCCGTACGTTCAACGGCGATACCGTCGTCACCGCCGGTATCGATACCCTTCGGGATTCACTACTCACCGCCATGCCCATCGATATGGTAGCGCGCATCAAAAACAAGGAAGAGATGAGTTACTGGGAGCTGAAATCCTATATCGAAGCGGCACAACGCCGGGGCGAAAAGGTCCGCCAATTCCTTGGAGAACTTGAATTTAAAATCGCACTGCCGTTCATGAATGTCATCGTCATCCTGCTGGGTATCGCCATCACGGCACGGGCCGGCCGAAAGGGTTCGGCGGTGTTTTTCGGCATCGGACTGGGACTTGCTTTTACCTACTGGCTCCTTTCCCGGTTTGCCATCGTGTTTGCCCAGAACGGCCATATGCCGACGCTGGTCGGCGCGTGGCTGGGCAATGGTCTTTTCCTGATCATCGGACTCTTCCTGTATAGAAAGGCCTCACGATGAGCGAACAGACAAAGGTGCTTATCGTCGACGACGACCATGACACGCTCGATCTTCTGGAGCTTTTTCTTTACAAATATTATGATGTCATTTCAGCCATGAACGGTTTTGAGGCGCTTTCCAAGGTCGAATCCGAACATCCCCATATCATCCTCACCGATATAAAAATGCCGATTATGGACGGCATAAGGTTTTTAAACAACCTGCGAAAGCACTCATCCACCAGAAACATCCCGGTGGTCGCCATTACCTCATTTACGCAGGAACATACCGTGAAAAGCCTCGCGAACCTGGG
Source organism: Chitinispirillaceae bacterium (assembly GCA_016926315.1). Next base: position 276 of record JAFGOU010000552.1, on the reverse strand, counting down.
GTTCAGCGGCATCATTACCAAACCCCCGGAAGGGGAAAAAGTGCTTGAACTGGTTACTTCGCTGATGACGCCCCCACCCACCGAAACGAACAAGAGTCAACAACCGTCACCGTGAAACCTTTCTTGTCGCATAACGGCCGTAACATCAAGGTACTCCTGTTTTTGTTCATGCTGGCGATTGCCGGACATTTTACCGGCGGCGTTATAGGGTCGACGCTCATCGTCCTTTCCCTGTCCTGCGCGGCGGCGCTTATCGTCCTGCGTCCCGTTCTGCTG
>JAFGOU010000551.1 GCA_016926315.1 Chitinispirillaceae bacterium | reverse complement strand
TTCTTCCTCATACAGCGAATCCCCTGAGCATACACCGCCGCGGCCGGGAAGGCCGGAAATAACGAGCAATTATCTTGCGAGCGTTTTTATCGAACCGCAGCTTGCGCTTTTTAAAGACCTTTATCTCTCCGGTGGCGTGCGCCTTGATCAAAGCGATAGTTACGACCAGGTGGTAACGCCCCGCGCCGGTTTCAGCTATCATGTGCGCGACCACCTGCTGCGTTTTTCCTACGCCGATGCTTTCAGGGCGCCCAAACCATGGGACTACACCGACGGTCTGGGCAATCTTTCCCTGCTCCCTGAAAAAATGAACTCCCTGGAGGCTGCCGGTACGTTTTCAATAATCGATCGTTGTAAACTCGATGTGATCGTCTATAAAAACAGCCTTGACAAGGCGATTGCCGAAGAAATTACCGATCAGGGACACCGATGGGTCAACAGCGGAGGGATAAACACCGACGGAGCGGAACTGGTTCTCGGGTATGCCGCCCGCCCGTTTAAAGCGTCATTGAACTACACCTATACCAAAAGTCGTTATGAGTCGGGCGAATCGGTCCCGGAAATAAGCAGACACGGCGGAAACGCGAGTATAACCTGTTCCCTGTTTGAAAATATAACGATAAACCTCCGGGCGAATTATATCGGAAAACGTAAGAACCCAACGGTTATCACCGCAACAAACGGTCGGGATATCGAGCCTTGTCTCCTGTTCCATGGCACCCTGTCGTTATTGTATTTCAAGGGTTTTACCGTTCAACTGACCGGAAAAAACCTGTTAGACGAGAAATGGTATCACCCTTCGAACAGGGGACCTGACCGGTATCGTCAACCGCAGCGTACCGTGATGCTGATGGTCGGCTATGCCGGGGATTATTGAAGAGGCGTGAATGGTGACCCTGTCAAAACGCTGGAAAGCGTTGTTCTCATCATGAAAATACCGGCCCGAATGATCGGCGTTTTTACGTGGTGCTGTTTCGCGCTGCTGCCGGAAGGCAATGCGCAGCAACTGCAGCGGGAAACGTTGATCGCCGCCTATATTTACAACTTCGCAAAAAATATAGAATGGCAGAACGAGCACTCGATAAAGGATTTCCATTTTCTGGTCTTCGGCACCGATGAAAACATCATGCGGGAGATGGTCGCGCTGTCGAAAACAAAGACCCTCAGGGACAAGCCGATCAGGGTATCGTCCTCGGAATCGCCGGAGGACTGCAGCGCCGCCCAATTAGTGTTTATTACAAAAGGGAAAGAACAGCGGCACATCGACGTCTTTGACAGGGTCGAGGGGAAAAACGTTTTGCTGGTGAGTGACGGTTATCAGGACAAACGGCTGGTCATGATTAATTTCATTGAATCGGAAACCGGCACCCTCCAGTTCCAGATAAACAGGGCCGCTATAGTAAATCAAAAACTCCGCGTCATGGATGATATGGTCCTGCTTGGAGGGACCGTCGTCGATGTCGTCGCATTATATCGTGAAGGCCAGGAGAGCCTCCGGAAACTCCAGAAACACACCGACAGCCTCGTGGGCAACCTGAAGCGTCTCGAGGACGCTATCGCGGCCAAGGCAAAGGAAATGCAGGTCCAGAAAGACAGCCTTGACCGGCAGGCCGCAAAAATAACGGAACAGCAGCAGACGCTTGACGCTCAAACGCAGGAATTCAGCAAACGCGAAAAAGCGCTGAATGCGCAGATCAGTAAATCGGACACGCTGCAGTCGCTTGTTGACATCAGCTCACGTGAACTGCAAAAGCTCTCCCTTGACCTGTGGAATGGCGAGGAACGCCTCAGGGAGCAGCAGGAAAAAATCAGGATCCAGCAGGCCCACATCAGTTCCCAGACGGAAACGCTCAAACGGCAATGGACGACCATACACCGGCAAAAGAGCATTGTATACCTGCTCCTGACGATCCTTGTTCTCAGCGGTTTCCTGGGGTATACCGTTTTCCACGGATACCGGAATAAAAAAAGATTAAATCTCGAACTCAAGCTGAAAAATGACGAATTGGCTGCGGCCAGGGACCGTGCCGAATCCGCCGACCGCTTGAAGTCCGCCTTCCTTGCCACCATGTCGCATGAACTGCGCACCCCGCTTAATTCGATCATCGGATTTACCGGCATAATCCTGCAGGGACTCGTTGGCGAACTGAATCCGGAACAACGAAAACAATTAGTGATGGTAAGCGACAGTGCTCGCCATCTTCTGGGATTGATCAATGACGTTCTGGATATTTCAAAAATTGAGGCGGGGCAGCTCGAGTTGCGCAAAGAGGTATACCCGATCCGGCAATCCATCGACAAATCGGTCCAGGTCGTCCGCCCGCTGGCCGAAAAAAAGTCGCTTTCCGTCACTCTGGCCATGGAACCGGGCCCTCTGCTGGTTTTCGGCGACCGGTTCCGGATCGAGCAGGTGCTGATCAACCTGCTCAACAATGCCGTAAAATTCACCGAAACCGGAGGCATAACAATTTCCGTCAACCACCAGGAAGAGTCGCCGGCCCAGGATACCAATGGCCGGAACGCTTCCCTTATCCGGATTTCGATAATCGATACGGGAATCGGGATAAAGGCCGAAGACATGGAGAAGCTCTTCAAGCCTTTCCGGCAAATAGACACAGGGACCACGCGTCGCTACGAAGGCACCGGACTCGGCCTTTCGATCTGCAAAAAGCTCGTTGGTATGCATGGTGGCGACATTCAGGTTCAAAGCGACGGGCCGGGCAGAGGGTCTGCGTTTACCTTCACCCTACCGGCTGGGAGAACGGACAATGGCTAACATTCTGGTCATCGAAGACAACGAACAGAATATGTACCTGTGCACCTTCCTTCTTAAAAGCCGCAACCATGAGGTGCTGCAGGCGCGAAGCGGTCGCGAAGGTATTGAACTCGCAAAAACCTGCCGGCCGGACCTTGTTCTCCTCGACATTCAATTGCCTGAAATCGACGGATACGCGGTTGCCCGTGAATTGAAACAGGACCCGGCAACGGGTAAAATACCCATTGTCGCGGTCACCTCCTATGCCATGGCCGGCGACCGTGAACGCGTGCTTGCCGCGGGGTGTGAAGGATATATCGAAAAACCGATAAATCCGGAAACTTTTATGAACGAAATCACGCACTATTTATTTTAGGCAAGTCCTGCATGGGCCATCTTGATATCGGGCGTTTTTTTGCGGGTTCGACAAAACCTTATCGGAAAAAACACCCGGAAAGCAATAACATCCAACTGTTGTTCTAAACTCAACCGACCGGGGCGGGTAATGGCACGAATGCTGATCGTCGACGACAAAGAGCCTGAACGGTATCTTCTAAAAATTCTGCTCGAAAAGTCAGGGCATCTCATTGACGTCGCCAACAACGGCGTCCAGGCGCTGGAGCATGCCCGGAAAGAGCCTCCTGACATGATCGTGTCCGACATTCTCATGCCTGTCATGGATGGATTTTCCCTTTGCCGGGAATGGCGGAATGACGAGCGTCTCCGTTCCCTGCCTTTTATTTTTTATACCGCCACCTATACCGACCCCCGGGACGAAGAGTACGCGCTAAAACTGGGGGCGGACAAGTTTATCGTTAAACCGGCAGAACCGGCAGCGCTGCTCCACGTACTCCAGGAGGTCCTTGCGAGCCATTCACCTCCCGCCGCTCCGGAAAAGGTTTCCCGAACCGATACGTTGTAGCCCAGAAACGCCACACCGGCTTCAGCCGCTAAAACGACCGCGATAATTCCAGCTTATTGAATGCTTCCGATTTGAGAAACGCCGTCAGATTGACCTCTTTGTTGGCAATACCGAGCTTTTTCCGTATGTGTTCACGGAAGCGGTGCACTGTCTGCGGCGCTACGACCAGATGTTCGGCTATTTCCTTTGACGTCATTCCGTTTTTTAACAAAAAACATACATCGAGCTCGCGGGGAGAAAGGGCGGTGTACTTAGAAGACAATCGATCATGAAACGGCGATGCTATTTCCTTGAGGTTCCGCTTAAGAAGGCTGAGGTGACCGCGATTCGCGACGTCACCATTTTTTTCCATCCGTTCGACAAGCGGAATGAGGACCTTCTCTACATTGGTCAGAAAATGGGTGGCGATTTCCTTTTTTTCGGCTTCGATCTCCTGTAATACCACCATCAGCGCCAGGTTTTTTTCCTTCAACTCGTTTCGTTCAGCAAGCAGCAACTCCTGCGATATTTTAAGCCTTGATTTCAGCAATTCCTGCTCGGCGTGTTCGGCCACCTTCTCAAGCGCAATGGACAGTTTCTCGGCGAAACAGCGGCATGAGAGAATGCATTCATCACCGCAAACCGGTGTAATGACCGCAATCACCCCGACGCTTTTACCTGATACCATAATTGGAGAGATGATACATTGTTTATCTGAATATCCCACGGTTTCGGCGATATTCTTTATTTCAGCGGGAGAAGCATCAGGTCTGAATTCATGGATAACGGCAGATGCTTTTTCCGTGAGCGTCTTCTCATTATTTATGATCTTCCTGAATAAAAACGTCTCGTTGAGCTTCAGAACGATATCATGCGTCTGATTGCGGGTCGATATTTTAAGGATACCTCTTACCTGTTCAAATGCCGATGCGGCTTTAAGTTTCAGTTTTTTCCGGTCATCGGTCATTAGCATCACCAGAACGGAATGTGCCGCGTTTTTCCTGAATTCATCGGCAATCATGGAAAAAAGCGCCTCTTCATTTGCGTGCCGGTTCAGTTGCGCGGTTAAAAACAGTTGTAAATGAACAAGGTCAGCGTCATTTTTACCTGAGGCTTGATTGGTGGTAATCATGGGTTTTTCGTAATAACCGGTTCGGTAAAGGTGATTTTCAGATTATTTGCATATATGTAATATGCATTATATAGGCAAATATACTGTATTGCGCAGACTGTATGCAGTATTAATTTTAATAACGTTTTTTCATAGACATGTAGTTAAAAAACAATGAGGAGACCCTATGGCTGATATAATCAGCGATCTTGTATCAAAGCTTGGTATTCAGGAAAGCCAGGCAAAGGGTGGGGCCGGGCTGATCTTCAAGCTCGCCCAGGAGAATCTGGGTGGTGATTTTTCAAAAATCGCAACAGCGATACCGGACGTGAATGCTTTGATTTCCTCGGCGCCGCAAGCCGGTGGAGCCGCGAAAGCGATCGGCGGCAATAAAGCAAAAGCATTGACTGGCGTTGCCGGACTTGCCGGCGGTTTTTCTCAGCTTAACCTCGACAGCGGGATGATTGCGAAATTCGTCCCGATCATACTTGAATTTGTCAAGAGTAAGGGCGGGCAAGGCGTATCTGATGCGCTCTCCAGGGCGTTGAAGAAATAACAGGACATGAAAATCAACCGAAGTACTAAAACATAAATATGACTTTTCCATTGTCTTTTGTCTCATCATCACGAAAGGGGTCACCATGAGATCTTTTTTGCGCTTTTCCTGCTTGTTCGTATTGCTTGCAACACCGGCACTTTTTGCCGCCAACACCCTCAGCACGGGCGGGCATAACGGTATTCTGCGCAGTCAGTCCGCCGATGCTCTTGGAACAGGCACCGTGCAGCTCGGCGGCGCCATGGAGTACAGCCAGGAGTGGCACTATATCCACTCCACAACACCCGACCAGAACCGCTACGGCAGCCCGCGCCTCATGTCAGGTGTACTGTATCTCGGTGTCGGCGTAGCGCCGAACCTCGATATCGGCCTGAATATGCCGACCTACTACGACAACCCGCAATTCGGCAGCACCAGGCCCACGGGCATCGGCGACCTTGAGCTCTCGTTCAAACTGGCCGATTTCTGGCTGAACGGCGATGAAGCGCCGGTCACCATGGCCTACTACCTCGCCCTGCAGATTCCCATCAGCTACAAGTGGAACGGTTTTTTCCCTCGTCACGCCTATTACGGCAGCGAGGGCAACTGGACCTCCAAAGAGCTTATTGTCCATCCGATGCTGATCTCCACCATCCATTTCGACCGTATCGGCAGCCAGGCGCCCCTGCGGCTGCACCTCAACTTCGGCGGCGTGGTAAACACGCCCAAGGACAACGAAGCGCTCACCGCCTCGATCGGCCTTGAATACTTCCCGAACGAGCAGTGGTCTTTTTTCACTGAACTCAGCGCCGAAGAGCGTATTACCACGCTTCAGCAGAAACCGTGGGTTGCCGATATGGTCAACGACCCGGTGTTCATCACTCCGGGACTCAAGTATACCTTTCCAGATATCAACCTTACCATGACCGTTGCCGGAGATATCGGCATTTCCGAGGCCAAGGAGGAGTTTGCCCACACCAGCACGTCCGAAACCGGCGTAACGATCCGTCACCAGGCGAATGTGCTCTATAACGCGTATTTCGCCCTGAACTGGCTCATACCCTCGGGTCCCAAAGACGCGGACGGCGACGGTATTGTGGACAAGGAAGACCAGTGCCCGGACCAGGCCGAAGACATGGACGGCTATGAGGACAGCGACGGATGCCCGGATTTCGACAATGACGGCGATGGCATTCCCGACTCGCTCGACAAGTGCCCGAAGGAAGCCGGGAGTGTTGAGAATCACGGTTGTCCGGACGTGGACAGCGACGGCGACGGGATCGTCGATCGCCTTGACAAGTGCCCAAAAGAGGCGGGTATTACCGCAAATAAAGGGTGCCCGGATCTCGATACCGACGGCGACGGCATTCCCGACCGTCTCGACAAGTGCCCCAAGGATGCCGAAGACAAGGACGGATTCCAGGACCAGGACGGCTGCCCTGACCCGGACAATGACGGCGACGGTTTCCCCGATGCCACCGACAAGTGCCCCAATAATCCGGGTGTTGCGGAAACCGGAGGGTGCCCGAAGTCAAAGGAAATTACCCGTGATCAATTGGTCCTCAAGGGAGTCAACTTTGAAAGCAGCAAGGCGGTCTTGCTCCAGGGTTCCTATAAAGTGCTCGACGATGTTGCCGAATCGCTGCGCGAATGGCCCGAAGTGAACATTGAAATCCAGGGCCACACCGATGCTTCGGGTAACGCGGCGAACAACCTGACCTTGTCGCAGGAGCGCGCGGAAACCGTGCGGCAATACCTGATTGATAAAGGCATCAGTGCAAGCCGATTGAATGCGGTCGGTTACGGCCAGGACAAGCCTATCGCCGACAATACGAATAAAAGCGGTCGTGCACAGAACCGCCGTGTGGAGATTAATCGTACCAATTAACGGTAAAGCGAAGGCGAGGGCTCCTATAATGGAGCCCTCTTCCACCGCTTCGGCGCTTTTCAGTACAGGCGCTTTTTTACCGGAGCAAGGAAATCATTACCGATACATTATCTGTAGTACCTAAACTCTTTCCAGGAGGGTTTCATGAAAAAGTTTCTTGGCGTTGTATTCGCGGTCGGTTTTCTTTTTTCCTCGGTTTCAGCAGAAATTCCCGATAATGCCATCGGTCTTCGCCTTGGCGGCGGATTATATGGCGGAGGCGCCGAAGTATCCTATCAAAAGGCATTAGGCTCAACCAACCGTCTTGAGCTCGACCTTGGATGGGGCGGCGCGCTTAGTTTTTCCGCTATTTACCAGTGGAACTGGAACATCACCGATGCTTTGAACTGGTATGTCGGTCCCGGCGCTCAGGTCGTGCTATGGGATGGAGGAGTGGGTCTTGGTATCGGCGGCCAGATCGGGATCGAGTATGATTTTAATAATCACGGGGTACCGCTTCTGTTAAGCATCGATTCCCGCCCGATGTATGGTTTGCTGCATGAGGGTGGATTCGGTTATGATGGCGCGCTCTCGGTCCGCTATACATTCTAAAACGTCGTTATCGGCTATTTGTTCGATGAAAAAAACAGGCTGGCTGCTTCTGCTCGTTTCACTTAACAAAGGAACGCTCAATGAAAAAGTATGCGGCTGAACTCATCGGGACATTCTGGCTGGTTCTTGGCGGTTGCGGCAGCGCGGTATTAGCGGCTGCATTTCCGGATCTCGGGATAGGATTGCTCGGCGTTGCCCTGGCGTTCGGGCTGACGGTTCTGACAATGGCCTATGCTATCGGGCATATCTCCGGTTGCCATCTCAATCCTGCCGTATCAATCGGACTTTGGGCCGGCGGTCGCTTTCCCGCAAAAGACCTGGCGCCGTATATCATCGCGCAGGTCATTGGTGGAATTGCGGCCGGTGGCGTCCTCTATCTTATCGCCACCGGTAAAGCGGGTTTCGATGTGTCGGCCGGGTTCGCTTCAAACGGCTACGGGGCCCATTCGCCGGGGGGCTACTCCCTTTTTGCCGCGATGGTATGCGAAGTAGTCATGACCATGATGTTTCTGATCATCATTCTTGGAGCCACGGACAAGCGTGCCCCCGCAGGATTCGCGCCTCTGGCCATCGGGCTCGGTCTCACGTTGATTCATCTGATCAGCATTCCTGTTACCAACACCTCGGTAAACCCTGCGCGGAGCACCGGCGTAGCGGTCTTTGCCGGCGGCTGGGCGATCGGACAACTATGGCTGTTCTGGATAGCTCCTGTTGTAGGGGGATTACTTGGGGCCGTGATGTATCGGTTTATCGGGAGTTCAAAGGATTAATGCATTACAATCACCTTCAACTGCTGCGGACACCGATGCGTATCCAGCCCTGATTGATGGCGTATGCGCGAATTGACAACATGCGCACATATTGACATTGAGGATGAGCCGGTCCGCAATGTTGCCACGTACACACCCGCAGGCAACCGTTCAGTCGAACAGTGCGAAGGATAGGTGCCCGGACCTTGTAGTCCACATACCATGGTGCGTACCGTTTTCCCGAAATATGCCTATACCTCCAAAGAACGCTGTCGGATTTCTCCAGAAGTTTGCGGCGTCAAAACACGATCGCTCGTCCGCTCGATGCATGAATTCCTGAATACAATTTGATCACATACGCGCCCAAGGGAGCTTTTTGACCGGTCTGCGTGGTTCCGTCCCAGACAACCGAGCAATAACCCTGAGAAGACGGACGCAGCTGTATGGTACGGATCAGTTTGCCGTGCATGGAGAAAACAGCCAGTGAACCGGATTTGTTCCCGGGCAGCCAGAAGCTTACCTTTACACCGTTCCTCAACCGCTGTAAACGATCCAATTTGAATTTTTTATTGGAATTGTCAAATGTTTCGGATTCCAGGGATGTATTGCCGTTCCTGAACACGACATCCTGGCTGTCCGTCTTGCAGTTACCGGCCGCATCGCATGCCTCAACGAAAAGACGATACGTCCCGTCTGGAAACCTGTTGGTAGCAAAAGCAAGATATTTATCGCTTGCCGTAATGACCGAATCGCCGTTATTGTTGGTTATAATATGAGCGTATATTCGTTCCTTTGTAAACCATCCCTTGACCGGAAACGAGGCGTCGATACGATACATGACAGGCGCGAGCGAGTTGTAGCTCGCTCCCGCGTAATCGGGCATGTTCTGATTTCTTGAATACCCCAGCGTGCGCGGCAGTATCAATTCGCCGGTTCTCATGCTTTTTACCCAATAATTGATAAAGGTCGCGGCCTGGGTCCATGGCGAAGCGCCGCAGATATCCCTGATTTTTACCAGGAAATCAACGGATCCCTTAAGGCTATCCGGTTTGAGGTAGCGGATTGTCGCGGCTGAATCGTTGGTGGAAAATCCGAATTTAGAATAGGAAAACGCGTTCTGTATCTCGGGCGCGGTAACGTCGTCGGTGGGCGTGAGGTGCAGCAGAGGATTGCTCACATTCCGCCAGTTGCTCCACGTCGTTCCCCGCGAACTAATGTGTGAAAAATGGATATGGCCGCCGGGAAGACCCGACCACGGGATGATTTCGCCAAGGACATCGCCGACCTTTACCTGATCGCCTACGTCAACGGTGATCGATGATTGCACGAGATGCGCATGCAACCATCCCTTGGAGGAATCCGCGGACCGTACCGGGCTTACCGCCACGCGCCAGTAGATATCGCCGCCAATGGTAAGAACCGCCATGACATAGCCATCGATGACCGAACACGTTTTCGCATACGAGGGAACGTCCATATCGAGGCCCTGATGCAGATAGGCTTCGGCGTTATTACCGTCATTCGAGGAGGAGAGGAGCAGATAGCTGTTCCATGCCTTGCAGGGCTTATCCTGCGGTAAAAACGGCCAACCGATTTTTGGCAAGCCCGGGGGACTCTTTTTCAGCGGAAGCCGCGAAGGCGCAGTCGTTGGATAGCGATGGATCGATTGGATCTCCTCGCTTATCGTTGTCCCTTTTATGGAATAGCGTCTTAAAATGCCGCGGGATTCGTTTTTTTGCCGGTCCCTGCAATGGATACCGGTCCACACGTCGCCCTCCTGTACCATAAGATCGCGAAACGAGAGCGGTTCTTCGATACTGTCCTTGAACAGCAGCTTTCCCTCGGGCAGCGAATAGACGAACAGGTTGTTTTTACCGATAAATCCCAGGCGTTTGCCATCAGGAGAAAATTTGACGGCGCGGATATGGAAAAGGTCGTGCGGTATGGCGGCGATGCGACGCCCACCCTCGAATACGGCAAGCGATTTTTCTCCTGCAAGCGCGCATAGCGTTTCATCGTGCGAAATATCGAACTTCCAGGCCGCCATCGCGAAATGGCGCGAAGTTTTTGCACACGGATCGATGAGATCGAAGCTTCCGCCGTAACCGATACCGAACAGGTTACCGGCAGAGGAAAATCCAGAGAGGTTGGAATGTTCCACGGTTTTTGACATCAGGAGTTCTCCTTTATCGCTATAAAAGGAGAGCGCCAGGATTGGAGAGTCGTCCCCAGCGTCAAAGACGACGCTGAGCCCCTTGTTGGAAACCGCTATCGAGTTGCCCGGCATGCCGCTTTTACGGTACAGGAGCCGTTCTCCCTGAAAAACACTCAGCTCTTTTACCCGCGTTCGCTCAAGGCCGGCCGGAACCGAAGTGTGGCGCGCGCTGTAGGCGCCATTTTGCGATACAACGGTTACATCCAGGGAGTAGGACGGATTCGCTTCCTTGGTAAGCGTGTTTTGAGCCGTTGTGCCTTCGAACAGTCCCCACGGCGATACCCGGGTTTGCATGGCGTCCGATGCCTGTGCCAGCGAAACAGCGCAAAAAAAAGCCAACCATGCCGGAATGATATTTTTTTCCATATACATCCTCTTACATGAAAGGGGTTAGGGGTGATAAGCCCGGTTTGAGGGATTTTTCATTTTGTTAAACGCACATACTCAGCGGAAATAATTCCCCGGCCTTGCCCGATTGTCCTGCTGACATACGTTCCACCCGCATACGCATGAGCGAACGCCGACCGTTCGGGACTGCCGATCAAGCGGCCGATCCTCACCCCGCGCAGATCGAACAGCTCCCTCATGGGAGAGGGCTGAGCGATAAAATGCTTTTGCGTCATGCCGGCGGGGAGCACCGCAACCGGGCCGGTTCCCACGGTAAAGCTCATGGTATCGGCGATGGCGCTGATGTTGTATATCTTTAATCCCCAAAGCGATGCCG
>JAFGOU010000050.1 GCA_016926315.1 Chitinispirillaceae bacterium | reverse complement strand
GAACTACTGGCCCGCGGAAAACGGCAACCTGGGCGAATGTCACGATAATTTCCTCCGGTATATTTATAACGAAGCGATGGTGCAGCCGTCGTGGCGGGCAATGGCAACGTCCCTCGGCCACCCGGGGTGGACGCTCAAGACCCAGAACAACATCTTCGCCTATTCCGACTGGGAGTGGAACCGCCCGGCCAATGCGTGGTACTGCATGCACCTCTGGCAGCGCTACGAATATACGCTCGACAGCGCTTTCCTCGCGGACCGGGCCTATCCGGTGATGAGGAGCGCCTGCGAGTTCTGGATCGACCGGCTCATTACCGATACCGACAACACGCTGGTGGCGCCGGGCGAGTGGTCGCCCGAGCAGGGACCCTGGGAGAACGGCGTACCCTACGCGCAGCAGCTCATCGGGGACCTGTTTACCAATACGATCAGCGCGACACGGGCGCTCGGCATCGACGCGGCGTTCAGGACCACCCTGCAGGCCACCCTGGGAAGGCTCGATTCCGGCGTCCGCATCGGCACCTGGGGTCAGCTTCGCGAGTGGAAACTGACCAACGATGACTCGACCAACACCCACCGCCATATTTCACATATGATGGGTCTCTACCCGGGAAAGCAGATTTCACCCTGGATCGACACCGCCTTTACGCGCGCGGCAAAGCGGTCGCTCAACGCGCGCGGCGACAACAGCACCGGCTGGGCAACGGCCCACCGGGTCGCCTGCTGGGCGCGCCTGCTCGACGGCAACCGCGCCCTCTCGATTTTCCGGCGTTACCTGCTCGGCGGCAACACGCTCGCCAACCTGTTCGACACCCACCCGCCCTTCCAGATCGACGGCAATTTCGGTGGAACCGCGGGCATCATCGAAATGCTGCTCCAGAGCCATCTCGGCACCATTGAACTCCTTCCCGCGCTTCCCGACGCCTGGCCAAAAGGCAGCGTGGCCGGGCTGTGCGCGACGAACGGTTTCGACGTAGCGATCACCTGGGACCAGGGCCGGCTGCAGGAGGCGGTGATAACATCGAAGAAAGGGAAGGAATGCGTTGCGCGCAACAGCCGGTTCTCGAACGCCGCGTACGTATACCGCGTGTCAACCGGCGCGCCGGTCGGCGTCACGAAAAGCGGAACGGCGATCACGTTTCCCACGGTTGCGGGTGAACGGTACCGTATTTCCATGACCGCGACCGGCGTCGTCGTACCGGCGCCGCGCGACGGGCGCAGCCCGGCCGTCAGCGTGCGTCACGGCCGCATCCCGTTCATCCGCTATACGCTTGCGCAGGAGTCGCCCGTGCTGATCGCCGCCTACTCCGTTGCCGGAAAAAAAATCCATGAGATCTGGCGGGGGATGGAGCGGCCCGGACCGCATGAAATAACGCTGCCCAAACCGGGCGCCGGAACGTACCTCATCGTTTTGCATACGAACCATGGAACAGCAACCGCCAGGCAGATCCTGTTCAATTGACAAAAGAAAGGAAGTGCGCCATGAAGGGTACCATCACAAAAATGCCGCTGATCGCCGTTATCGTCTGGTCGTCGATTGTCTGCGCTGAGGATCTTTTTTCCGTCTGCCGTTTCCATTTCGGCACGCCGGACGGCAATGCGCGCAACAGCGCGGCGCTCATGGCGCAGGTCGATTACCTGACCGCCTGGGCCGGAAGCGGCGAAACCTTCAACCTCGGCACTTTTTTCCAGACCTGCCGCACCAACGAGAAAACGCCGGTCATCGTATCGTACATCATCGCCTTCACCGCGCGGCGTGACTGGTCGCTCCAGGACTGCAATGTCGATCCGGTCAACAACCTCTGCAAGCGCGGCGCGGACTATATCCGCCAGCAGCGCTCCCGCATCATGGGCCAGTATTCGAAGTACGCGCGCGGCGCGGCGGAAAATTTCGGCAACACGAAGCCCATGGTGTGGTGCATGGAGCCGGATTACACACAGTACAACGACGCCGGTCAGAACGGCGGCGGGCTGACGGTCACCCAGTGCGGCGCGCTCATGAACGAGATCCTTGATACCATCAGGAAGCACTGCCCGAAAGCGCACTTTTCCATGGACATATCGCCCTGGAAAGATACCACCTGGCAGAAGAACTGGTTCAATGCCATCGGCATGACGCGGTTTACCTTCATCAATACTTCCGGCGGCCAGGCACGGGCTGACCAGACCTTTATCAGCGACAACTGGTCGCCGGCGCTGCCGACCTGGGCATGGGTATTCAGGACCTGGGGAAAGCCGCTCATTGCCGATGCCGGGTACGGAGTCGGCGGGGCAAGTACCGGACACGATACCCGGTGGGACAACGTGACCAACCTGTCGGCCCGCATCCGCGACGGTGTGCTCTGTGTTGCCCAGGCCAATCCGGCCTCCACCTGGCCCACGACCATATCCTCGATACGGTCGCAACTGCCCACGCCGCCCAAATGCCCGAGCGGAGATACCCGCACGGTTGAGCCTGCCGGACGCGGCGCGTCCGCCGGTTCCGTAACCCTGACCAACGGCCCGGTGATGGTGGAGCTGATTGACCTGCAGGGGAAGGTCCGGTTCAGGACCACGGCCGCGGGCAGAAACAGCGCGGGCAGGAGCCTGATGGCGCCCGGCCGGAACCTTCCCGGCGGCACGTATATCCTGCAGACGAGCGGTGAGGGCCTGATACAACGAGAAAAAATGGTGATCCAGGCCTGCCGATGACCGGGCTTGAGCCTATCATCGTAACCGATCGGAGCCTAGTCCCATGACGTGTTTGACACGCCCCGGCATGCGCGTTGTTTCTATTGCGGCGGCAGCTCTGCTGGCCGCGACATCCCTATCCGCGGGACAGACCGGACCGTACCCGTTCCAGAACCCTGATCTTCCCCTTGAGGAACGGATCGAAAACGTCATCTCCCTGTTGAACCAGACCGAAAAAATCCAGTTGCTCGCCAGTTCGGCCCAGAGCGTCCCACGGCTTGGGTTCCGGACCACGGGCCAGACCGAAGGGTATCACGGCGCGGCACTCGGCGGACCGGCCCGCTGGGCGGGGAGTTCATCAGTCACCACCCAGTTCTGCCAGGCATACGGCATGGGCGCGACCTGGGACCCAAACCTGATCGAGCGG
>JAFGOU010000550.1 GCA_016926315.1 Chitinispirillaceae bacterium | reverse complement strand
GATGATCATTCAAGGAATGGGGTACAGCCCAAGCCCCATCCGCCGTTCTTCGGACATGTGCGTTAATTCCCTCACCCACACCCCACCCCCTTCTCCTCACACCACGCTCTTGCGATTTCCCGTATTTCCTTATACCTGAAATCGAACCACTCTTCCAGAATTTCGGCCCTAGCCGCCGTATCTTTGAACCTTTTGAACGCTCCTTTTCCGTTGATGGCGGCGAGGAGCCGGTCGCGGAGGTCGGGGTCTTTTTGGTCATGGCAGAATTGCTGCATGATGCGGTATTCGTTGATGTCGAATCGCGAGGGCAGGGGCAGCCATGGTTCGCCGTCGAGGGCTTTGCGGGCGACGGCGATCTCCTCGTCGGTGACGCCGTACGAATCCTTGATATACTCAAGGTCGTCGTCATCCTCGAGTGCGGCGAAGAGGTCGGACGTGATCTGCTCGATTTCGCCGGTTTCGCGGTTGAGCCAGGCGCTGAATTCGTCGCCCTGGAGGTCGATGGCGTCGGCGATTGCGGAGAGCGTTGGTCTTTGCGTCATTGGTTGCATTCTATGGAAACTGTCGGAGCATGGCGACGACGGTGGTCGGGGCGTTTTGAGAGGCGGAGGATCATGGGGCGTGTCCTTTGCCGTAAAAGAAAGAGTATAGGAGATGCGGAAACGCGCGTCAAGAAAGAAAACAGGGACCTCAGACGATACGCTCACAGCCCGTACTTCTTTATCAACAGCTTGAATACCGCCTTGAGTTCGGGCGCGCAGATAATGTCGCGGCAACCTTGGCAGGTCATGCTCATGGCGTTGCTCCTTTCAGCAGCGGGTTTGTCCGAACAGCTCCATTTTCCGGTCGAGATAGCGCAGCCATTTTAAGGCCTGCAGCAACCTGGGCAGGTCGCCGCTGTCTTCGGGATTGCCGAAAGCACAAAAGCTCAGGAACGCATCAGTCGCCTCCTTGTAACGGCCGGCGATCTTGAGGTAATAGCCGAGATTGAAGTACGCGCGGTAATTAAGCGGATCGAGGTTGATGCTGTTCTGGCAGCGCTCGATGGCGGCGCCATTTGTCTCTCGATGCGCTGTCCGGTGACCGATTCGCTGGTTCGCTGGGTGCTGCAACTTGGCGGGTGCGTCCAGGTGGAGGCTCCGATGACATTAAAATCGCTGGTGGTGAAAAACGCGCGGGATTTGCTGAAGACGAACGGCGCTCCACCCTAAAAATAGTACCAGATCGAGGCATACTCATCGACATTCTCTTTGTCCTTCTGCAATCGCTTGAGGTAATCGTAGATCGACACGTCGGTATACAGGTAGTCGTCGGAGAAGGTCAGCCGTGATTCCCATGGAAAAAAACGGTATACCCGCCGCCCGTCGGCCAGGACCATTGTCGGCTCATGGTCCTGCCAGGCGATGAGAAATGATTTACCGAGCCGAGGTATATTAAACACCGGATAGTCTGTCCGCGCAAGACCGGGCAGGAGCCGCGCTTCTTCCTTTTGTTCCTGTTCCAGGCGGGCGATCGGCACGCGGAAGTCCGTGGTTTCGTCCTTTCCCTTGGTATTAAAGGTATAGTAGGGGTCGATGCCCGAAAGCTTCAGCAGCCTGCGGAGATAGGCTGCCTGATACCGTCTGCTCGTATAGTAGGTAAACACCTGTTGATTGTATACGCTTACGCCGGCGCTGCGGATCGACTTCACGGCATCGACCAGGTCCCGGGTGATTTCAACAGGATATTCCACATGGGTCATTATGGCCAGTTCCCGGTGTCCCGGATTATGATACTTTTTCAACAGGTCTATAAATCCCTGGTTAATCCTGAAAGGAACGGTGACGATCGTCCTGGTCCCGATCCGGATGCGCTCGATATGCGGCATCTCCGCCAGTTCACCGACAATCCATTCAAGATAGTTGTTGCTGAGCGTCAACGGATCCCCGCCGGTGACCAGCACCTCCCGCAGATTGGTATTGCGACGGATCCATGAAAGGGCCTTTGTAATGGTTTCACGGGCGGGATGAGCGCTCTGCAGGTCTTTTATCTCCCAGTTACGCTGGCAGTAGACGCATATTTGCGGACAGGAATCGTACGGCTTAAGAATGACGATCTGCGGATATCGCCGGGAGATTCCGTCAATCGGGCTGGTCGCTTTTTCACCCATAAAATCCATATCAGCGCCGGATTCGTTGCTGTGTTGTATGTTTTCACAATAGGCCACCGAGGGGATCACGTGCGCCCTGACGCCCCTGTCAAGATCAATGCGCCCGTTTTTGTTGAAGAGCGAAAGGTAGTAGGGGGTGATTTGCACCGGGATATGAAACTTTTTGGCGGCAGCCAGCCCTTTTATTTCGTCAGGCTCCAGCGTAACAATGCGCCGGATCGATCCGGCATCTTTAAAAACATTTTTCAAATGCCACCGGTAATCCTGCCAATTATCCGGAGTTCCGCCGAGGACCGAAAGGATCTTTTCTGCCAGATCACGCTGCCGCGAGGCGACCCTCGAATCGAGGCCATCGGTAAAACGGCTGAACTGTTCGTTCAGGCGGAGCGCGTAGGTATCGAGATGTTTTGAACGCACTTGAGGGTTTTCGCCTTCGGAAGCGCCAAGGTGTTTAAAGTGTTTGCTGGCAATGGCCGATTTGCTGTTGATGCCCCTGAAAAGGGCGATGAATTCGCAAATAAATCCTTCACCGGCCCCGGCTAT
>JAFGOU010000549.1 GCA_016926315.1 Chitinispirillaceae bacterium | reverse complement strand
GTCCGGCCGGATCCGGCTCGATATTGAACTCAAGGAGCCGGGATATGCGGGAGAGATCGTTGCCCTTGCCCGCCGCCTCGAGGTTGCCGGCTGCGTGTTTACGTCGTTTGACCCCCATATTATCGCTGAGGTAAAAAAGGAGGACCGCTCGCTTGCAACCGGCCTCATCCTCGCGAACGCCGATGCGCTTGCCTGGAGCGACACCTCGCCCGCCGAAGTCCTTGCCCCGGAAAAAAGACTGTTCGCTTCGCACCGCGATTATTTCGTGAAAGAAAAAAAAGACGGAAGGAAGATCGCGGTCTGGACCGTTGACGGCGTTTCTTTACTTTCAAGCCTGCTCTGCGACCCTGTTGTCGATGCGGTCATTACGAACCGCGCGGATCGGGCGCTGGCATTGCGGAAAAAGCTGTCGGGCCTATAACGGTCACCGGCGAGGGTCGCCGGATTCATCATCGCCGTCATCGTCGTCGGGTTCGGTTCCGTCCTCGCAGAGCTCGATCTCCGGCTCTTCCTCACAATGGTTGCAGCCGCTCCCGTTCCCCTCTTCCGGTACCGGGGCAAAAAACACAGCGTCTTCCCGTTCCATCTGCGCCTGACGTTTCCTGTTGCGGATGCGGACCATGACAAAGCCGACGACGACAAGCAGTGCCGCCGGAAGCCAGTAGAGCCAGGTGTCGCCGATGAGGAAAAGGTAGCGGTAACGGTCGGCGATGAAATCGTGCGCCAGTCGTTCGAATTCGCCTCCCGTCAGGCCGAATACCGCAGTGAGCGCGGAATCGAAAGTCCCGGTTTTCCGGACCGCGGCAAGCAGTTCGGGAATCGCGTCCATGCCCCAGCTCTCGATGATAAAGAGCACCGCCAGGTGGCTCTGGCTGTAAGCGAGCGCGGCGCCGTAAGCGTCGAATCGGTTGACCTTTTCAATGGAATCGAGCGGCAGGAGCCGGCGGGTTATCACCGCACGCGACAGCACGGTCTGTTCTTCGAACGAGAGTTCGCCCGAAAGCGTCATGGCAACCCCTTCGTGGAACCAGCGCGGCAGCCTGAGCCTCCCGTACCGCCGTTCAAGCGCGATGTGGACGAGTTCGTGGAGCGTGACGCGATCGATCGCCATGTCGGCGAGTGGCGCATTGTCAAGGGGTACGATAATCGTATCGCGGCCGATCGCGCCTCCGCCTCCCCACTCGGGCAGGCGGACGCCGAGCGTCCGCTCGTCGTTTTTACCATAGTAGATGATGGTGATCGGGATCGTGTCGGCCGTCATGTCGGGTGCGACCGCGGCGAGAATACGGCCGTACCCTGAAGCGAGAAAAGCATGGGTGATTGACGAAGGGACCCTTCCCTGAAGGTTGAAGGCGGCCGCGGCGACGGCGGTGTTTGAGAACAGGCAGAGAGCGGCAACCGATCCGGCCAGAACCCGCAGGATAAACGAAGGGAAAGGTGCCATTGCAGAAAAATAGTTGCGGCGGAAAAGAAAAAGGCGGCGGCACGCAGAGGAATTCAGGCGCCTGAATTTCCGGCCGAAGATGATAACCGCCAAACGCTCATTCGTTTTCCCTGGTGACCGTTACGCCGGAAAAGGTTACCCGCATACCCTTGCTGTTGCGCGCCGGACGGTCAAGGGCAACCATGAACGGTCCCGCCTGCCGGTAGTTTTTCCATTTGTTCGCCGCGACCGCCCGATGGGATTGGGCGGGATACACGACCCATTCTTGTATCAGATAGGTTGAATCGATGAACACCTCGAATTTTTCGCCGGGACGTTTCGGATCGGGCCGGTAGTATTCCACCATGATGCCGGTCGCCCATCTGCCGGAAAGCGGCATGACCGCCGAGTTGCTGATGACCATCCGCTTCTGCGGGTCGTGGGCCAGAAAATACGGAAACAGGAGCCAGTAGATGTCGTGTGTAAACCAGGTGTCGACCGTAAGCGCCGGCGAGCCGCTCCGCATGTCCCCTATCGCCTTCCGGGAATAGGAGACGGTATTCTTTTTCCCCGAAGGGTCGTTCCCCTTAAAAATGATCTCGTCGGTTTGCGGAAACCACTGCCACTGCCGTTTTATTTTATGCCTTGGAGACCGGGCGGAAAAGGTGAAGGAGATCTGGGTAATCCCCGTGAGATCGTCCATGCCCGACACCCGTGCGATTGAATCGACGATGCCGGCCGCGTCCGTCGACTCCTCGCATGATGAGTGAAAAAGGGGCGTGTTCGGCAGGGAAAACACGGCAAGCAGGAAAAACGCGGCATATCGTATGGTTCCGGGCATCGTATCCTCCATGAACAGGGTTGAAGAATATTGAAAATACATTGCAGACAAGCGGATGGTGAAGAACCGGCAGGGTTTTCAAGACCTCGCCTGAAAACCCGGCCTGCTCCGCCATACCGGCGGCACATGGTCGGGGGTTTACCGGAGATAGGGCTTCAGATATCTTCCGGTAAGGGATTTCGGGTTTTTCGCCATCGCTTCGGGAGTCCCGGTCGCTATCACCCGGCCACCGGCATCGCCGCCCTCGGGCCCGAGGTCGATAAGGTAGTCCGCGCATTTGATCACCTCGAGGTTGTGCTCGATCACGATCACGGAGTTGCCCCGGTCCACCAGTTCATGGAGAACCTGAAGCAGCATGAGGATGTCTTCGAAATGGAGGCCGGTGGTGGGTTCATCGAGAAGGTAGAGGGTCCGGCCTGTTGCGCGTTTGGCAAGTTCGGACGCGAGCTTGATGCGCTGGGCTTCGCCGCCCGACAGGGTGGTGGCCGACTGGCCGAGGCGGAGGTAGCCGAGCCCGACACGGGAGAGCAGTGAAAGCTTCGATTTAATCAGCGGCAGGTTGTCGAAGAACCGGAGCGCCTCGTCGACGGTCATGCCGAGCACATCGGCGATATTTTTCCCTTTGAAAAGAACCTCGAGCGTCTCGCGGTTGTACCGCTTGCCCTTGCATGCCTCGCAGGGAACGTATACGTCGGGAAGGAAGTGCATTTCGATCCGCAGCATGCCGTCGCCTTCGCAGGTTTCGCACCGCCCGCCCTTGACATTGAAACTGAAGCGGCCGGGCTGGTAGCCCCTGATTTTCGATTCCGGCAGCATGGCGAAGAGATCGCGGACCAGTTCGAAGGTCTTGGTATAGGTTGCCGGGTTGGAACGCGGCGTGCGTCCGATGGGAGACTGGTCGATGTCGATTACCTTGTCGACATGTTTGATGCCGCTGATTGATTTGTGCGCAAGGCACGGGCGGCGCGATTTGTAGAGCGCGCGCGCGAGGGCGGGGAACAGGGTATGGTTGACGAGCGTGCTCTTTCCCGACCCGGAAAGGCCGGTGACGCAGACGAACATGCCGAGGGGGAACGAAACGTCAATGGCCTTCAGATTGTGTCCGGATGCCCCTTTGACCGTGAGCGCTTCGCCGTTTCCTGTGCGCCGCGACGTCGGGACCGGTATCGACCGTTTTCCGGTAAGATAGGCGCCGGTAAGCGAGGCGGGGCTGCCGGCCACGACGGCGGGGGCCCCTTCCGCCACGATCCTGCCACCGTTGACGCCCGCGCCGGGACCGATGTCGATCAGGTGGTCGGCGGCGAGCATGGTGTCGCGGTCGTGTTCGATCACCACGAGCGTGT
>JAFGOU010000548.1 GCA_016926315.1 Chitinispirillaceae bacterium | reverse complement strand
TAGCGAAACAGGGAATGGCGTCGCTGACCCGGGAAGAAAAACGGCTGCTGGAGCAGGCGGGGAGGTATAAAGACGAACTGCGGAAAAAGAAGGTGATCCCGTTTGATGCGTTTAAGAGGAGGAAGTGACGTGTCCGGCGCGCGGCAATGAAAAAGCCCCTTGAATAAAAGGGGCTTTTTTGTAAAACTGCCTGCTTCCGGCCACAATGCATACCGGACGGATAACGCGCCCTCGTACCCGATGCCGCTGTTGCTGCGGAACCCGAACAGGGGTCTGGCGTCAGGTGAGGGCAGACCGGTAACCGTTACAGCTGCTTGTTTTCCTTTGCCGCTTTCTTGAGTTTGTCATTCGCGAAGATAGCGACCTCGACGCGGCGGTTTGATGCCCTTCCGTCAATCGTTCCGTTGTCGCCGACCGGCTGCAATTCACCGTAGCCGTTGGTGGTCATTCTGCCGCCCGAAACGCCCTGTGACTTCAGCTCGCGGGAAACAGAGGAGGCGCGGTTTTCGGAAAGCGTCATGTTCAGCTTGTCGGAACCGGTCGAATCGGTATGCCCCTCGATGAGAATTTCCGTGTCTTTGTACTTGTTGAGGATAAGGGCAAGCTGATTGATGTTCTGCACGGCTACCGGCTTGAGGTTGTAAGAGTTGATATCAAAGAGAATTCCGGAGTTAAAGGTGATCTTGATGCCTTCGCCTACCCGCTCGACCTGCGCGTCCCTGATGTCGTTGCGCAGCTCCTCCGCCTGCTTATCCATATAATTGCCGATCGCCGCGCCGGCAGTGCCGCCGATTGCGGCGCCGACGATCGCTCCGGCGGCCGTGTTTCCGAGCTTCTTGCCGATCACGCCTCCCACGGCGCCGCCCGCGCCTGCGCCGATTGCGCCGCCGGTAATGGCGCGCCAGTGCGAACAGCTGACCAGAACCATCGAACTTAAAGCAACGAGCAATACTATCTTTTTCACGGAACCTCCCGGTTGAGTTATGGGACATGACGTCATGCGATAACCCGCGAACCCGTCTGCGGCAATGTGCATGACCGGTCCCGCGGTTTTAAGAGTCGACAATATACTATAGGAGTAAAGGGGAATGTCAATTATTCTATCCGGGTTCTGACTGCAGGGAAGGGGATCCCGCTTTTCATGCCTGCGATACCGTCTCAGTCCTTTTCCGGGCAACCCGCCGAGGAAATCGGTCCTGCCTTTTGAGGGCACTTGTCCCGTGAATCAGGGACGCCGTCGCTGTCCTGGTCGGGCTCCGGGCATCCCTCGAGTTCTGGTTCTCCCATCAGGTCAGGACACCGGTCATGGATGTCGGGGATGGCATCATTGTCGCGATCCGAAAGCGGCAGCGCCGGGGACGACAGGGGCGGTTGCGGCGGCCGCTCCTTTTCCGCTCTGCCAAGGTGGAAGTCGATACCCGCCGTCAACTCTAGATTCTGGCCCATCCCGAGTTTTGAATAGTCGTCAATGATATAATCTCGCACTTCGGCGCGCAGCGCGATTCCGGGCTTTATCGTACCTCGAGCGCCAAGCGACAGGTGCATCTGCAGGTCCAGGTCACCGCCCAGATCGCCGCCTTTCAGGTTAACGTGCGCGCCTGCGCCAAGACCGACGAAAGGAGTGGTGGTGCCGCGCAGCAGGTGGTAGAAGATATCCAAATCGGCTTTGAGCGCGGTATTCTTGCCGCCGGCAGTGGAGGTCAGCGGCAGGAGGCCTCCCCCCATTTCACCGGTGAGTTGCGGCAAAAAATGGTACCCCACCCGCAATCCCCCTACCATAGACGGCTTTGGCTGCATGCTGCCGTCGATCGTATTATCCGCCACCACTCCCAGGCTCCAGCCGCCTAACTTCAGGTTATAACCACCATAGGCTCCGATGTAGGGACCGTGGTCAGGAAATTCCGCCAAAACCGCCATTGGCAGCATAGCGAAAAATGCAGCCGCTCCTTTCAGGATTCCTTTTTTCGAACGGGTACGCTTCACTGCTTCCTCCGATGTAATGAAAGATGTTCCGGTTTGAGGTGACTGATAATATATTTGCAGACCGGCGGTGAAACAACCGTGTTCACGTTTTTTTTCATTTGGCGATCAAGCAAAAAGAGCCCTGAAAAAGTGACGCTTCCAGCGTATCGTTTTATCACACCGACGCCAATTTCTCCTTCAGTTTTTTCACGAATTCCCTGCCCTTCTTATTCGCCTTGATCATCAGAATGCACTCTCCGTCGTTATCGAAGAGGTAGTAATAGTCTTTTTTGATGAACATGAGCGCGCCGAGGACGGCAGCAATGGCAAGCATCGCCACCTGAAACACGACGAAGACCGTCCGGGCATAGAGCGCCTGGGTCATTTTGGTAAGGATGAAAAAAACGATATAGGTGACCACCACGATGTAGATGATGTTGCTCCACTCATGCTCGCCGCGCCTGACGGTTTTTATTCCGGGGTTGATTTTCGCATAGGGGAATTCATCGGAAAAATTCCGGTTTAGGCTTTTGTGGGTGAGTGTCAGCTTGTCCTGCTCCAGGGTGATGGTCCTTTTCGCCAGAGCATCATACGGGAGGTACTGTATGAACGAGTCCATGAGACGGCCTTTCTTCAGAAGATTTTTCTGATGAGTGAAATGGTTATGTCGAACCTGCTGGAAAACCAGGACACGCCTGCTTCCGGTTCGGCGCTGTTGTTGCTGATCTCGCCGGAGGCGAGCGGTCCGCTGCTGGTTCTGAACCGGGTACACCAGAATCCCTGATAGCTCAGGCCGGCTTCGACCCCTCCGGCCGCCGACACGCGGCGCAGCGTGGTCACGCCGATGCGCCAGGAGAGCGACACACCGTGGGCGTCAAAGGCATTCCGGTACGAGGAAATCGAATCGGCGATTGCGGCGAGGAGTCCGTCAGCGGCATCGGACGACACGGAAAACGATTTTTTCAACGCGATGAGGGGAGAGAACGCCACGCCGATGACCGCATCGGTCCTGTCGATGTTGTCAACGGAAAAAAAACGTTCCGGAATCCGTGTCCCGAAATCGAAAGCAAAAAGAAAAGCCAGGTAGCGCATGCGCTCGCCGACGGTCACGCTGCGCAGGGAATCGACCTCGACGGTCGCATTCTGTTTTTTCGACAGCGCGGCAAATGACACAACGGCGCCGAACCGGCGGTCAGCGATCAGCCGGCAGAGCGAGAGGGAGAGCGGAAACATCATGTTGTAGGCATCGGGATTTTCCTTGACCGTGAATCTCAGCGGTATCGTATCGCCGTTGTTGTCAATCATTCTGGCGGGCAGGCCGGCGCCGGCAAGCGAGGTCGGCAGGCCGCTTTTCCAGTTTGCCAGCGGCGGCAGGCTGCCGAGCGACAATGCTCCGCCGAATCCGGCATGCCAGCCGGCAACGACCGAAAAGGAATCGACGCTTTTGGGTGGCGGTACGGTCGCGGCGGAGACGGCCGGTGCCTGGTTGCCGGCGAGCGGCCGTGCGGCGGCCGCGGTGTCGAACGTGGCCGTGGAAGCGGCCGGTACGGTGTCGGCCTTATCCGGGGCAGCGGTTTCGAGGAACAGGGTATCCTTTCCCGCAGGGGCTGCCGGCTGGTCTCCAAGGGTGTCTATTGCCGTGGCCATTGCCGGAAGGGCAATCATGAGCGCTATGAACAGGGGTGGTCGCATAGGAGAAGTTTTACAATGCCGGATCAAGGGTCGTGTCTTCCACAGCGGCGGAATCGCTGTTTACCTCGATAACGATGAGCGTATAATCGTCGTTATAGGTATAGTGGGAGAACTGCTCTTCGATGGCTGGGATGATATCGTTGAAGGGCACCCCGTGCATCGAACTGATGACCCGGAGGAATTTATCGTAGCCGAAGTAGTTTTCCTCGAGTTTCTGCACCTCATAAATACCGTCGGTAAAGAGAAAAATGCGGTCGCCCTTCTGGTAGGAAAAGACCGCCTCCTCGAATTCCACGTTTTCGATCACCCCGGCGAAGGTGCCGGCACTGTTGAGCATGCGTACCGTTCCGTCGCTGCGAAGCACGACCGGGACAGGGTGCCCCGCCCTGCTGTAGGTAAAGGTCTGCTTCAGGCGATCGAAGAAACCGAGGAAACAGGTCAGATAGTGGTTCGTCTGGATGTTCATGAAAAGGTCGCGGTTGATCGCCGCAATCAGCTCGCGCGGCGGGATTTCGTGCTTGCTGTTGTTGAACAGCGACATTTTCGAAATCGTGCCGATGAGCGACGAGGCGAGACCGTGGCCTGAGGCGTCGCCGATAAAAACGCCGAGTTTGTGTTCCGAAAAAACGATAAAATCGTACAGGTCGCCGCCCACGTCGGCCACCGGATGGTAGGTGAGCGAGATGGAAAAGTCTTGGAAGTGCGGGGCGGCCTTGGGCAGGATACCCTCCTGGATCTGCCGCGCGAGACGAAGATCTTCTCGGATCGCGCGTTGGGCCTGCTTGAGCGTGCGCATGGCCTGGGCAAGGGTGTGGTTCTTCTCTTCCAGGTCGGTCTTGAGTTGTTCGAGTACCGTGATATCGCGGATATGCTCGATCACGCAAGGGGTGTCCGGCGGTTCGGCATCAAACAGGTACGGTGAGAAGCTGAGGCGTATGGTACCGGTCCCCGAAGGGTGCGGCGAGCGGTCAACGATCTCCTGTTTCTGATGAGCCAGGGCCTGGGGCATCCGGCAGTCGATGCACGGCTCGGTCCGGCCGCGCAGAAGGGAGTGGCATTTCTGCCCGATGGCGCTCTGAAACGAACCGGAAACCAGTGATACGTAGGCCTTGTTGACCCGGCGCACGATGTAGTCGGAGGTCACCACCGCGAGCGGGTCGCCGATGGCGTCGAGCATGTTTTCGTACCCGACCTTGCTTTTATATATAAGGTGCAGGGGAAATTTCCAGTAGGCGATGGCGATCGCCACGGCGAGCGCCAGCAGGGTCGCGGCAATGATAATGAACAGTGAAAGTGGTATCGCCATCATGGGTTCGGCACCTTGCTTCCCGGTGGCGGCGCGAACGACCGCAGGTAGGTCGGCTGCGCGGCGGCCGGGTCGATCCAGCACTCGGGTCGGGAAAGGGCTTCCGCTCCCTGGGCGGCGCACACAATGCCGCGTCCGAACGGGCGGCGTTCGACGGCGATGACGCGGTCGCGCCCGTCAAGAAAGCCGAAGACGCTGCTGCGTGCATACCCAAGGGCGTCGGTCACGATCGTATCGTCCGTTTTAATAAAAGAGCGGAAATCGGACGCGTCGAGGAGCGCGTCGCCGGTTTCGCGGGTCAGCCCGTTTTTATCGCGGCGGAACCGGGCGCAAAACACCCCTT
>JAFGOU010000547.1 GCA_016926315.1 Chitinispirillaceae bacterium | reverse complement strand
TGCCGGAATCCGCAATGCGCGCCCCCTCCGCCTCTATTTCGTCCAGTGACAGATGGCGCCGGGAGATCACCTGCTGTCGCGCGAAGGAACAATAGGAGCAGGTATTGTCGCAATAGTTGGAAATATAGAGCGGCGTAAATACGAACACCACGTTACCGAAATGACGGCGCGTCAGGTCCGCGGCCTTCTGCGCCATGGGTTCAAGAAACGCCGCGGCAGCGGGAGAGAGCAGGGCGAGGTAGTCGCTTTCGCCGAGCCGGTCGCGGGAAAGAATGGCAGCGACCTGGCCGGGGGTGACGTTCGAGGAAAAAACGCGGAAGTCGAATCCGGCGTAACGGTCGATGGTGGAGAGGAAAGACATTATTCCTCCCCGCCTCCCAGGAACCCGGTCAACGGTGATGACGCACGCGCCGCCCTGGAGGCGGCGCCTGGTCCGGCCAGGTACGCCGTTCTTCCGGCCTCGATGGCAAGCCTGAAGGCGGTCGCCATGGCGACCGGATCGTCAGCCGTGGCGATGGCGGTGTTGAGCAGGATGGCGTCGACGCCCGCTTCCATGGCCGCGGCTGCGTGTGACGGCAGGCCGATGCCTGCGTCTACGATCACGGGCACGCCCATTTCCGCGACCAGGATCTCGACAAGTTCGATGGTGCGCACGCCGCGGTTCGATCCGATCGGCGCGCCGAGCGGCATGACCGCCGCGGCGCCGGCGCTTTCAAGCCGGCGCGCCGCCGCCAGATCGGGGGTCATGTAGGGCAAAACGACAAAACCCTCCCCGACCAACGTCTCGGTTGCGGCGAGCGTTTCCATGTTGTCGGGCAAAAGGTACTTCTGGTCGTTGATGACCTCGATCTTGATCCAGTTGCCGCAGCCCATGGCGCGCGCCAGGCGGGCGAGACGCACGGCCTCTTCCGCGGTGCGCGCGCCGGAGGTGTTGGGCAGAACGACCTTGCCTTGTGGAATATGGCGCAGGAGGTTCTCGTCGGGTTTGTCGAAATCGACCCGGCGGAGCGCGACCGTGACGATATCGCACCCGGCGGCCTCGAGCACCTTCGGGATAATGCGCTCGTCGCGGTATTTTCCCGATCCGGTGATGAGCCGCGAGCGGACTTTTACGCCTGCTATGACCAGTTCATCGGCCATGGTACCGGTGTTATCCTCCGCCGACGAAACGGACCAGTTCGACCGTGTCGCCGGCTATAAGGGTATGGGAGCCGAACAGCTCCCTGGTGACGATACGTCCGTTGACTTCGGCGACAACCACGGTCGGGTCGATCCGCTTATCGTTAAGATAGGAAAGCAGGGTGGCGGTCTCGCCGATCTCCTGCGTTTTTCCGTTGATCGTTACGGTTGCCATAAGGGTCCGGATCGTTTACGTTTTTTGCCTGCTGAACACCTTTTCTCCCGCAGGAACCGATCGGGTGATCCAGGTATTGCCGCCGATCACCGCACCCTTGCCGATAACCGTCTTCCCGCCGAGGATGGTGGCGTTGGCGTATATGATCACGTCGTCCTCGATATCAGGATGGCGTTTTTTCCCCCTGAGCGGTTTTCCGTTGCTATCGAACGGCGACACCGCTCCCAGCGTAACGCCCTGATAAATCTTGACATTCCTGCCGATGCGCGTGGTCTCGCCGATCACCACGCCGGTGCCGTGATCGATAAAAAAACCTGGCGCGATCTCCGCACCCGGATGGATGTCGATGCCGGTGCGCGAATGGGCCCGTTCCGCCATGATCCGCGGGATGATGGGAACGTCGAGCACATAGAGCGTATGGGCGATACGATAGGTCGCGATCGCCTCGACGCACGGGTAGCTCAGGACGATCTCATCGGTATAATGTGCGGCCGGGTCACCGTCAAACGCCGCCTGAATATCCTGAAGCAGGACCGCACGCAGATCGGGAAGCGCTTCAATCAGCTCGACGAGCGCCCGGTCGGCGCGGTCAGCGCAGTTGCAGTTGTCGCATTTGTCCCTTTTGCAGCGGGAGGTGAACACATCCCGGATGTGCCTTCCGAGCCGGAACGATACGTGGCGCATCGTATCAGCCAGAAAAAAAGCGAGATCGGCCTGCGCAACCGCCACCTTGCTGAAGCAGCCGGGGAACAGGAGCGCCAGCAGATCGTCGAGAATTTCGTAGATATCGTTCCTGCCGGGAAAATCGAGCCCTTCACGCGACGGAGCGTCGTTGTCCGCACCGATGGCAGCCTGAAGCCGCTTAACCACGTTGGGAAGCCCGCTGTTCATCCACACATTCATCTTGTCCATGGTTGTGCCGCCCGATCGTTGGGTATTCAGGTACGATGTAAGGCAAATAGACGTTTTTTGCGTATATTTGTCAGACGGAAAATATGAGCAACAAGTCTTATTCTATAGTTAAGATCATGGCAATCATGGTTTTATTCCTGAGAATCCAGTTTAGTACTTTGTTGTTTCGTGAATATACTTGACCCACTGTGAGAAAAATTCGTTCCTATGGGTCCGCCAAATGTTTTTCGGTTCAGCCAGGTCGAGGTTCTGCGGCGCATCCACGTCGGTCCGTCCTTTTTTCCGGTCGCGTTCGTACTCTTCGATAAGCCGCCCGGGCTCATACTCGGGGTGACCGATATGGACCAGAAACCGCTGGTCCGCGCTTTCGAAAATGGTATACCCCGCTCCCTTTGCGTAAGCAAGCAGGTTGACCGCACCCTCGTCGCGCGCCGTTTCGAGCACCCCGTCGGCAATGCCTGCGTGCCTGCTCTGCGCGCACCAGAAGGTGTCGTCCATATCGCCGGTGATGCGGTGGTCGCGGTCGAGGTTTTCTGTTTTGTACACCCCGAAAATTTTTTTAGGGTATCGCTCCTTGTCGATGCCGAGGTATTTGGCGATCGCCAGCCCGCCCCAGCAGATGCCGAGCGTTGAGGCGATGTTCTTCCGGGCATAGCGCAGTATGCGCTTGAGCTCCTCCCAGTAATTAACCTTGTCGAATTCTATATTTTCCACCGGCGCGCCGGTCAGCAGCAGTCCGTCGAGATGTTTTTTGTCGACCGCCTCCTCGAACGGCTGGTAAAAGTGTTCAAGGTGGGAGCGGTCGGTGCTCGAATACGCGTGAGAATTGAGCCGTATCCACACCGGGTCGATCTGAAGCACCGATCGTCCCAGCGGGTGGAGCAGGCTGTATTCGTACGTCTCGGCCTCGGGCATGATGTTCAGGATGCCGATGCGCAGGGCGCGGATATCCTCTTTCGCCGCCTTTTCGGGATCGATGCAGAGGATTCTGCTCTTTTCCAGCGCCTCCTGAATATGATAATTTTTCGGCAGAATGATCGTCATGGTATCAGACCCTTATGGTCGTCAATCGCAGCGTCGGTTTCCGGCGGTTGAAGAGCGCCGTTCCGCCGCTTCCCGAGTGCCGCGCAGCGGTGTATCGAGGGAAGCCGTGCTGATTGTTCATATGGCATAATCGATCGCACCGCTCTTTTTTTCGCGCGCGAGCAGATCCTGCAGGGTGATGGCGCCGAGCGAGGTGCGGAAAGCACCGGCAAGCTCCTGCCATACGACCCGTGTGACGCAATCAACGGACCGGCGGCATGTTTTTGGTTTGTCAATACATTCGACGAGTGAAAGCGGCCCTTCGAGTGCGTTCACGATATCGTAGGCCGTTATCTCCGAAGGTTTACGGCAGAGCACATACCCCCCGTTTACCCCCCTGGCGGTCTCGATGATATCGTGGTTTCGCAGCACCAGCAGGATGTTCTCAAGATAGGAGCTGGAGAGGTTCTGCTTTTTCGCAATGTCCTTGCGCTTTGCCGGCGCCTTGCCGTAAAAGCCCGCGATGTCGATCGCGGCCCGCAGCCCGTACCTGCATTTTGTTGACAGTTTCATGTCTTGTTTCTCCGGCTGAGTTTCCCGGTCATCTGCCCATTGACGGATAATGACGAGCTTTCGCAATTGTTTATCAACTTAGTAATGAAAATAACTTGTGCGTGGAGAGGTTTCAATACCGGTGCTGATGGCGCAGTGATGCGAAACGAAAAGGCATGCCATGAGCCAGCAGACTCCCGCACATTCGGTGTGGTACCATCACGGTGTGGCACAATCTAAAGGCAGTGCCACATGAAAAAAAAGATCGGCATCGATGCCCCTATGACTATCTGCCTCCTTCGCTTGCATGTTCTCCAGCCTCAACCGCCCGCAAAAATGCCGCAAAATAACCCCTGCCCTCACGCGCAAGGACCGGGCTTTGGCGCCAACGCTCCGCAATAGCCGCGGCAATCGAATCCGCCACCACCGGCAAGGAAATCCTGACCTCCGGCGTGGGAGCAAGCGAATCCCGCACAAAGAGCGCCTCACCGGCGTCGACAAACACCAGCCGCCATCCGGGATCACGCGCCAGTGCCGCGGCAAGAGGGTGGTAGCGGGAGAGCGGCGCAAGCGGGAGAACCGCGGCCGTAATGCCGAACTTCCGGCAGACGCCGCTGAAAAGATCAGGTTCGTCAAGCAGCGCCAGGTACTCTGCGAAATAGGCGGCCGGCCTTATGGCGTAACGGGTATCCACGAATACGCGATGCGGCGGATAGCGCGACCATAGCAGATACCCGCCATGACGGTCGGCGTTGAAAAGGGTGCCGGCAATGGCATGCCGGTCCAGATACTTCGCGCTTCCGACAGGAAAAGAAAAGGGCGCGAGCTGCCTGGCGGCGCGACAGTCGTAAAGCATGCGGCCGTGCGTCGCCATGGCACTTACCGAAAGGATCGCCAACAGAACGCCGGCGACTGCCGCCGTCCATGAAAGCGCTTTGCTCCTTCCGCAGCCTGCAGCTTCAGCCGCGCACCGGTCGATCACGGCCGTGATGAGCGGCAGCACGGCGAAAAAAAAGAGCACGATGTTACGTTGACTTCGCACGGCCAGATACAGCATCGCTGCCGCGACCAACGCCTGCGAAAATCTGACCGGGCGCGGCTTGATCGCGATCATGGCGACCGCAATGAGACCGAGCGCCAGCGTCGCATGGGCAAGACGGTCCTGCGGGGTGCCGAAGAGCGACCACAGCGGCGCGTTTTCGGGAATATGCGCGACAAAAAGGTTTGCAAGCGCCGGGTCGGTCCTGCCAAAGTGAAGCAAGGCGAGAGAAAACGCTTCATGACCGTACGGATTGACAAAGCAGGCAGCCACGATCAGGAGTCCGGTCACCACGACCGGCAGCGGCCTGGTTGCCGCGACCGTTCCCGCGTCCCCGCCGCGCTTGAGCAGCCTTCCCGCCCACTCCCCTGCGTACCAGAGCCCGAAAAGCGTGGGGCCGAGAATAAAAAGCGGCTGGCAGTTGACCCAGACAACCTGCAGCAGGGGAAGCGCATACAGGAAACGGCTTCTCCCGCCGCGGCGATACCGCTCCAGGCAGAAAAAAAACGCCGCAAAAAAGAGAAGCGAAAAAACAACGGGGCGGTGCGGCACCAGGTAGCGCACCTCATACAGCGCCGCCAGCCAGAGAAAAAGCGCGAGCCAGGCGGCGGCGCCGCGCGGCGAAATTGACAGGAACAACAGCGCGGCCGAAAGGCCGAAAAGGAGGCTGTTCGCGGCAACGATCCCCCAGAGCCCCGCGGCATAATGGATCCCGTGCATGCAGAGCTGGTAGAGCCAGTGGAGGTCGGTCCACCGCCACTCCGGCTGCGAGGTGAATGAAAACGGGTCGGAATGCGGTACCGCACCGGAGGCCGCGATCTCCCTGCCTGCGGCAAGGTGCCAGAAGATGTCGCCGTCGCTTACCGGATACCATGCGAAAAATGCCGCTGCGAGACCGGCGAGAAGCGCTGCGGCAGGGACACCCGGCCGGTATTCGCTCACTCTATCCATTGATGGCCCGTTTTGAGCCATATCAGCGGCGGGGAAAACAGCGCGGCAGCATATCCTCGACCCCTGAAGGTGCATAACCGAGATCGCGTATCGCGGTGGACGGGTCGAGGTCCGCATCCTGTGTTATGCCGGCGATCACGCTCCATTTGAGCGGCGGGTCGGTCATCACCTTTTTCAGAAGCGCTGCGAAGCCGCAGCAGAACCACACCGGAAGAGGCACCAGCCGCCTGCGGTGCAAACCGGAAAAGGCAAGGCAGAGCCGGGCAAAATCACCGATGGCTATCGCGGTTTTCCCGCTGAAATTGTACACGTTTCCGGTGCCGGATTCCCTGGTGGCCAGTTTTGCCAATCCGTCAACCACATCACCCACGTACACCGGCCGCTTGAGCGCCCCGCCCCTGCCGATGAACGGCACCACCGGAAACCGCTTGAGGTACCTTAAAAACATGTCGAACTCCTGGCCGCCGCGCTCTCCATACACCAGTGTCGGCCTGACAATGGTCCACGACAGCTTCGACTTCCTGACACACTCTTCGGCAAGCCGCTTTGAGATTGAGTATGGAGTGGGCCGGGGATAGACCACCGATGCGGACGAGACATGGATAAAATGCGACACGCCGGCAGACTGCGCCTCGCGCACCATGTTCCTGGTGCCGCCCGCGTTGATGGAGGTATACAGGGAGTCGTCAGGGGTGATGATGATCGCTGCAAGATGCAGCACCGCACTCACACCGTCGCACAGACCGCGGCATTGGTCGGCGTCCGCAACATTGCCGTACCTGACATCGATCCCGTTTTCACGAAACCGGGCGGCGTGAGGGTCGCCCGGCAGGGTAAGGACCCTGACCGAATATCCAAGAC
>JAFGOU010000546.1 GCA_016926315.1 Chitinispirillaceae bacterium | reverse complement strand
TCCGGGCACCTACACCGTGGGGCTAAAGGTAACCGATAACCACGGCAAATCGGGCGTTTCCGATCCGGCCACAGTGACGGTCATCGCGCTGCCCGATCCCATAAGCAATCTCACTGCGCGCGCAAAGGACACCAAGATCCAGCTTACATGGAGCCCGGCAAGTGGAGCGTCGTGCTACAACGTCTATCGCAAAGCCGGCGCAGGTTCGTACCAGTTGCTTGCGGCATGCGTCAACACGACTTACTGTACGTACCTCGACGAAGGTTTGACCTACGGGGTAACGTATTGCTACAAGGTGACGTCTGTCGCCAGCGGATTTGAATCCGCCGCATCGAACGAAACGTGCGCCGTTCCGACGCGAAGAACGAGGTAGAACTTTGAACGTTAGGGAATGTATTCAGGGGCCGGATCGTCCAACAGACGATCCGGCCTTTTTCCTAAGCCGGCGATTGGTTCATCAGGACAGAGCTACCGGTAAGGTCCAGCGGAGGAGTGTACGGGACTATCCGACGGTTGATCGTAAGGAAGGATTTCCGATGCGTTCGATATTTTTTTGCATAGGCCAATTACTGTTTATGCTTGTTTGTACCGTTCCGGCAAAGCAGCCGTTAGTCAAGGGCGGCGTCGATCAATCCCTGTTTCAGGAGACGCGGCAGGCGGCCACCCTCGCGCTCGACTGGCTGCAAAAAAAGCAGAATGTAAAAGGTTGCTGGAGCAATGCCGAACAGCCGGCGCTCACCGCCCTTGTGCTGCGCGCCTTTCTCTTTGCCGACAAGGCCGGAGTCCGAATCGAAAAATACGACTCGACCGTTGCCCGCGGTTTCGCCTATCTCGAATCATGCGTAAAGCCCGACGGCGGTATTTACGTCAAGGGATATGAGAACTACAATACCGCGATCGCGCTCATCGCCTTCATTTCGGCGAATAAACCCGCTTACCGTTCCATCATCATCAAGGCGAACAACTATCTTGTCGGGATGCAGATGGGTGAGGGGGAAAAGGGAAAAACCGATTCCCTATATGACGGCGGTATCGGGTACAACAAAGACGGCCACTCCGACATGAACAACACCACCTGGTCGCTTGAGGCGCTCTATCTGGCTAAGCGGCAAGTCAAGACTCGGGAAGTGACAAGGAATGATAAAGTCGATATGGTCATGCCCGCGGAGATGAAAGAACTCAACTGGAAGGCGGCCATCGATTTCATCAGCAGATGTCAGAACCTCACCAATACCAATCCTCAGGAGTGGGTAAGCGACGATTCGGTAAACAAGGGGGGATTTGTCTATTACCCGGGCAACACGAAGGCTGATCCTGCCACGGTCGGCGGTAAAACGGTTTTGCCGTCCTACGGGACCATGTCGCTCGCCGGCATCATGGCGCTGCTCTTTTCTGAAATACCGAGATCGGACGTGCGCATACAGGAAGCGTACAAATGGCTGCAGGGAAATTTTACGCTTGAGGAGAATCCGGGCCTTGGCCAGCAGGGTCTCTATTTTTATTACTATATTATGGCGAAATCGCTTAAAATTTACGGCGGCGATACGCTCACGGTCAAACTAAAAGAGAAGGTGCTGTGGCGGAAGAAGCTTCTCGAACGGCTTGTAAGCCTGCAGAAAAAAGAGGGTTTCTGGGTCAATGATAACGGACGATGGTGGGAAAACGATCCGGTGCTGGCGACCGCCTACGCACTCACTGCCGCAGAAATATGCCTTCCATGAGCGCCGTACACGATAATTCGATAGCATTGAGGAGCAATTCATGAAAATCACTGTCTTGACTATAAGTGGTATCACGGCGCTGGCTGTGCTATCCTCGTCGTTCGCCGCGCCTGACACCGTGACCGTCGGCGCCATCAAAGTGGCCGCAAGGGAGCAGGCGTTGCTCATCCCCGTTTCAACGGCCATCGATTCAGGCATCCTGGAATATCTGGCGGTCACCAAGGGGGGGAAAACCTACGAATCAGTCCTTGCCGCGGATTGCGACGCAAAAGACCTGCATGCCGCGCTTCTGCTCATCAATGCCAAACCCGGGGGCGTTACCGTTAAGGAGGATTCGACCAGAACGATGGTGGTCAGCGGCGATACCATGCTGTGCGATGTCGTGTATCGGGATGCAAAAGGCAAGACAGGCACCATGCCCGCGTCCGATCTCTTCCGCCACTGTAATCCCGCCAAACGGGCCGAAGGCGAAGCGCTGAAAAAAGGAACCCCCTGGTTGTTCATCGGATCGCACGAGGTTGATCTCGATGGAAAAGGGAAAAAAGTGCTGGCATCGGCAATGGAGGGATCGCTCATCAGCATTATCATCGATCCTTCGGTGGAGATCAGCCTCGGGCAGTCGACCGACAACCCGTACCGGGGTGAACAACAGGGATTCTGCGTTGATGAAAAAAGGATCAAGACGCTGCCTAAAACGTTTTTGCTGAAAATCACCCGGAAAAAGAAATAAGCGTTTCGGGATAGTATTCTACAAAGAGGT
The DNA here is from genome assembly GCA_016926315.1 of Chitinispirillaceae bacterium. The sequence continues at coordinate 971 of JAFGOU010000546.1, read as the reverse complement.
GCAGTAAAGGCATTGTGGCCTTAGCAGGAGGCATTTCCTATGGCACGAGGGTATTTTTTTTTGATTGCGGTTTTTCTGTTTTCAATCCAAACCTTTGCCGAAGCCGTTCGCGACAGCGCCGACGTGCAACTCGAACCCATGATCGTCACGGCCACGCGCACCTCGCGCGTTCCGATCGAGACGCCCAACTCCATCGACGTCATTACCTCGGAGCAGATGCAGATCGAAAATCTCTCGCGGACCGTTCCGGATGCGCTCAATCAGACGGCAGGCGTCATGGTACAGAAGACCTCGCTGGGGCAGGGGTCTCCTTATCTCCGCGGTTTTACCGGACAGCAGACGCTGTTCCTCATCGACGGTATCAGGTTGAACAATTCGGTGTTCCGGTCGGGACCCAACCAGTACTGGAACACCGTCGATTTGTTCACGCTTGACCATATGGAAGTCATCAAAGGTCCGGGGTCGGTGCTATACGGCAGCGATGCGGTTGGCGGGACAGTCAATGCTATTACCGAGGTTCCCGAACCGGGCAGACTTACTTCCATCACGCCCCGCGGTTATTACCGTTTTTCAAGCGCTGAACAGTCACACGTCGCCCGGGTCGAAGCGCGGACCACGCTCCCGGGGAACATTACGTTTTCCGGCGGAGTTTCCCCGAAAAAATTCGGCGATCTCATGGCTGGCGGCGACATGGGAATTCAGGAAAAAACCGGATATGGCGAATTCGACGGCGATGCCCGCCTCGACGCCAGGTTCTCGTCTTCCGACCGGATAACCGCCGCCTACCAGCGGGTTTCCATTGACGACGCATGGCGCACCCATTCGACCATTTACGGCACGAACTGGATGAACACGCAGACAGGGTCGGATCTCGAGCGCATTCTCGATCAGGGCCGGCAACTCGCCTATCTCGTATACAACGGTGTTGACAAAGGGGGCTTTGCCGAAAACATAGCCCTGCGAGGATCATA
>JAFGOU010000545.1 GCA_016926315.1 Chitinispirillaceae bacterium | reverse complement strand
GATGGCATCGATGACCGAGCCAAGCGACGTGTTTCCGGAATCCACGGCTTTGATGAGAAAACTCAGCTTGTTTTCCTGGATCCATTTCCGGAGGCAGGAAAGAATCTCGTCATCCCCCAGGTGGCGCGCGGCGATGGCGAAAACCTGATTGCTGACTGAAAAAATACTCTCCCGCGATTGTTTCCGGCTGGGACAGTTGGCGTCAAGCGCTCCTTCGGCGGGCCGTTCGGCGAACTCATATCCAAAGGTGTTTAATACCTGACGCGATTCCTTGATGCCGCTCCAGAAGAGGTGGTACAGCATTTTACGTGAAATGAAAAGGTAGAGTTTCTCGTCGGTATGCCGCAACAGGTCAACGATCGCCATCCACTCGCGATCACGCTTGGAGGCCAATGCCTGGTTTGCGGCCTCCCGGTCGCGGAGCAGCTGCTCCAGCTTGCGGTGAAACGTGGTCTGGCCGATGCGGTCGGCAATGGTGCGGAGCAACTTGCGTTCCTTTTGCAGAAAGCATCCTTCCCGCGAGGCAGGCACTTCACGTAGGTATGAAACTTCGACGCCTCCGACCGAACGGTCTCCTTCCTTGATCGGCGCGGTGTCGGAACATTTTGATGCCACATACCCCGGTGATTCGTAAGCCGTTTCTTCATACACAATCCGCGCCTGACAGAGCTTTGGGTACTGCCAGCCTGAGGGAATCGTCGCGATGATGGCACGAAAAATATCCGGCAGCGAGTGGGAATCGCGCGCAAGAAGCTCTTCAACCGAATAAAGGCAGTTCAGTTCCTTCGCCCTTTCGAGCAGTACCTGAACCCTTCCCGATACCGGTCTTTTGTCACCCATGGATAGCCACCCGATCCCTTTATCGCGATACGCGCGCCTTCGCGCGCCCTTACCGCGGCATCACGCCCAACCGCGGGACTTTACCGCCTGCGCCACGCGATTGATCGCGATGACATATGCCGCGTCTCTCATGTAAAGCTTCTGACGGCGCGCGAGTTCGCTCACCGCCGCAAACGCGGAAGTCATCTTGGTGTCCAGTTTCTCGAGCACTTCGTTCTTTTCCCAGAAATAATTGGCGTTGCATTGCACCTGTTCAAAATAACTGCAGGTCACCCCGCCGGCGTTGGTGAGAAAATCGGGCAGCAGCATGATGTTTCGCTGTTTGACCACTTCATCGGCATCGGGAGTGGTAGGACCGTTTGCCCCTTCGACAATCACCTTGACGCCCGGCGCGATATTCTGCACGTTACCGCGGTTGATCTGGTTTTCAAGCGCAGCCGGAATGAGAATATCGACATCCTGATCAAGCCATTTCTCCCCCGGCAGCATTTCGTAACCGAGGTCGCGGGCGCGGTTTTTATCGATCCCGCCGAACTTGTCGGAAATGCCGGTCAGCTCGTCGAGGTTGACGCCGCTCATTTTACGGTAGGTATAGGCTTTTTTATCGGCCTGGTCCCAGCAGGAAATGGCAATGACCGTGCCGCCGAGTTGCGTATATAACTTTATCGCATATTGCGCGACATTGCCGAATCCCTGCACGCTCGCCGTGGTTTTTCCCGGGACCAACCCCTTTTCCCTGAGCGCTTCGCGCAGGATATAGACCACGCCGAATCCTGTAGCCTCGGTCCGGCCTTGCGAGCCGCCCATGCCGACCGGCTTGCCGGTGATAAAACCGGGAAAGCGGCCGCCGTTGATAACCTCGAACTCGTCCAGCATCCAGAGCATATGCTGTCCGTTGGTCATCACGTCCGGCGCGGGCACATCGCTGAAAGGGCCGACGTTTCGAACGATCTGCCGTATCCAGCCCCGGCAGATCCGTTCCTGCTCGCTCAGGGTGAGGTGGTGAGGATCACAGATGACTCCCCCCTTTCCCCCGCCAAGGGGAATATCGACCACCGAGCATTTCCAGGTCATCCACATCGAAAGAGCGCGGACCGTGTCGATGGTCTCCATCGGATGAAAGCGTATGCCGCCTTTGGCCGGTCCGCGAGCATCGTTATGCTGCACGCGAAACCCCTTGAATACCTTGACCTTTCCGTCATCCATGCGTACCGGTATGGTGAACTGGTATTCACGCATCGGCTGTCGCAGTATTTCCTTGACACCCTCGTCCAGATCAAGAATGGCGGCAACCTTGTCAAACTGTGACTGCGCCACCTGATACGGATTATACGAACCGTTTTCCATATTTTCTTCATCCTTTCCTGTTTGAGCTGTTCATAAACCGCGATAGGGATACCTGCCGTGGTCACACCGGGGGCTCATTAAATTACATTATGTGATGAACCGCGGAAAGATCATCGTCCTGGAGAAGATCCCCGGGTGCGGCGATACGCGGCAAGCGCCTGTTTCATCGAGTCGAAGGCGATCGTCTCCTCGTCAATGGTTTCCAGCCGCGCCAGCACGGTTTCGCCGTTTTCATCGGAAAGACACATGGCCGGAATGCCGGCTGCCGTGCACAGGAAAAACGCATCGACGGTATGGTAGGTGACATCGCGATACCGGTAGGTATTGGGAAAAGAGCCGAAATACCGAAGACCGGTTATGTCGATACCGCACTCCTCCTTTACCTCGCGAACAAGGGCGGTTTCGAGCGGTTCGTGGTAGTCGACGAATCCGCCGGGAAAAACGAGGGCGCCGGCGCAAGGTTCCTGCGTGCGCCTGATCAGCAGAATGGTGTCCCCGATCTCAACGATGGCGGCCACGGACGAGGCGCAGTTGTGAAAATAGACGTAACCGCAGGCGGAACATCTGACGCCGTTCTTCTCGTAAACGTCGATCGTGCCGGAAGCGCAGGCAGGGCAGAAAGAGAATCTGGCAAGGTGCTTCATAATTGAGGACTTGCGATTGCGGAATCTCAGAGTGGATAGTTTTTTTAATCCGCGATTCGCATTCCGCAAACCGCATTGTATAAGATCATTTCCCCGTATGCCCGAACCCGCCCTGTCCGCGCGTTGTTTCGGAAACATCGGCCGCCTCGGTGAATTCAATCTCCGCGGCGACCCGCGCGGGAACAAGCTGGGCGATGCGATCGCCCCGTTTGACGGTGAACGGCTCGCTGCCCAGATTGACCAGAATGACCTTGATCTCGCCGCGGTAATCGGCATCGATGGTGCCGGGCGTGTTCAGAACGGTCACCCCGTGTTTGGCGGCCAGTCCGCTGCGGGGACGGACCTGGACTTCGTATCCCGGAGGGATTTCGAGAACAAGTCCGGTGGGGATCAACGCACGACCAAGCGGAGGGATGGCGGTTTCGGATTCCGCCGCAGCGAACACGTCGCATCCTGATGCGTGAACCGTCATTCGCTTCGGCAGATCAAGTCCCTGGGCGTGAGGAAGACGTTTGACGAAAATAACAGACATAGACAGTTAACCGTTGACCGTTTCCCGTTATCAGCTTACCTGAAACGCTTGAGGTTTGCTGGTCACCGGCAACGTTCATCATTGTTTTTATAAAAGCGCTTTCCTGCTCAGCTTGACCTTGCCCCGATCGAATCCGATGAGCTTGACTTTGATCTTGTCGCCCAGCTTGAGCACGTCTTCGACCTTGGCAACGCGCTGTTTTTCAAGCTCGGAAATATGGACAAGGCCCTCTTTGCCGGGCAGGAACTCCACAAACGCGCCGAACTCGACGATGGACTTGGCCTCGGCCTCGTAAATGGCGCCCATTTCGGGCTCGGCAACGATGCCCTTGACCATGGCGACCGCCCGGTCGCGGGACTCTTTGTTGATCGCGGCTATCTGGATGCTGCCGTCGTCCTCGATCGAAATCGTGGTGCCGGTTTTTTCCTGGATGTCGCGGACCACCTTGCCGCCCGGGCCGATTACCTCGCGGATTTTGTCCTTGTCGATGGTAATGGTCGTGATGCGCGGTGCGGTCGGCGCGAGCTCCTTGCGGGAAGCGGGAATGGCCGTTTCCATGATCTCGATGATCTTCAGCCTGGCGGTATGCGCGCGGGCAAGCGCCTCCTGCATGATCTGGGGGGTAATGCCCGGAATCTTGATGTCCATCTGCACTGCGGTAACGCCGTCGCGGGTGCCCGCGACTTTGAAATCCATGTCGCCCACATGGTCTTCGGTCCCGAGAATATCGGTAAGAACGACCACGTTGTCGCCTTCCTTGATGAGCCCCATGGCGACCCCGGCGACATGCCCTTTGATCGGCACGCCGGCGGCCATAAGCGAAAGCGACGAGCAGCAGACCGACGCCATTGACGACGATCCGTTGGACTCGAGGATTTCCGACACCACGCGGATGGTATACGGGAAGCTTTTTTCCGCGGGCAATACCGGCCGCATCGAACGCTCGGCAAGATTGCCGTG
>JAFGOU010000544.1 GCA_016926315.1 Chitinispirillaceae bacterium | reverse complement strand
CTGGCCGGCAAAGGTCAGGCCGAAGGCGTGGAGGGGCAGCGTGGTTTTCTGGACATCCTGGAGAGGAGGAAAATCCGTTCCAATGCTGGTCGGCGAATAGTAGAGCCGCGCGAAAAAAGTTTTAGGGACCCCGATATACAGGTCCGGCGCGCTCCATGAAGTAACGCCTTGCGCGAGCGAATCCGGGTTTTCCGCGGCGCCCCATCGGGCCAGATCCAGCCCGACATTGAGCCGCAGCCGCAGGGAGTCGCGGTCAAGAAGACCGGCGGGCGAGGCGAAGAAGTCGTAGCTGTTGTACTGGCGCGGGTCGGAGAAGGACGGCGCGGCGGAAACGGCCTGGTTATTGTATTTGTCAAATACCGTGACCGCCTGCGGAAAAACAGCGGCTGCGGCAAGAACGATAACGGAAACCGTCAGACGTAATGGCATGGGCAGACTCCCCGGAGCGTGGTTGCGGCAGTGCTATAGGCGTTTTTTCCGGCCAAAGATTGTCGATCCGCAGGAAAAACGCCCGCCATCAATATCCTTCCAAAGTTAAAATCATGGTGTTATTCCGGAAAATCCGGGTTACTATGGCTGATAATATAAAAGAACGGAAAAGATGAAAGGATGAAAAAGAAGACGGACGCATTACCTTCATACGGTCTTCCGATCAGTCGAATCGTGTCCTTTTTGGGAACCAGTTCCCCGGCAGTTTCAAAAATGATCGATCGGCGGGAATTACAAGCTATCAAATTGCCACCGACCGCTTACCTTGAACGGACGGGTTATGAACCGGATGATGCCAGTGCTAAGCCGGCGGAGCAAGGCCGGCAGGGCAGGCAAGCTCCTCTATTTCGAGCGGCATAGCCCGGCGTTCATGGGTAAGGGTCCGCATTGAGGCGGCGATCATGGCAGCGTAAAGTGAATTATCGCTCCTTCGTCAACTTTCCCTTCCGCCCAGATCTCGCCGTCGTGACGGTGGATGATGCGTTGCACCGTGGCGAGTCCGACGCCGGTCCCTTCAAACTCCGCATCGGAATGGAGGCGCTGAAATACCGCAAACAGTTTGTCCGCATATTTCATATCGAAACCCGCGCCATTATCGCGCAGGAAGAAGGCCGTTTTACCCCCGTTTTCGGTTTTTCCGAATTCGACCAGGGCTTTCGGACGTTTTCTCGTGAACTTCCAGGCATTACGGATGAGATTATCAAGAGCGATACGCAGAAGATTCCCGTCGCCTTCGGCAATAAGATCCTCTTGAATGAAAACCTCGGCATCACGACCCGGTTCGGCATTCCTGTAATCTTGGATGATGGAGCCGGCGAGTTCGGTCATATCGATTATTTCTCGGCGTATTTCCGCCCGGGCAATACGTGAAATGTCAAGGAGTCCGGTAATCATATCACGCATATATTGAGCGTTTTTATTGATTATTTTTAGAAATCGCTCACTTTCCGCACCGAGCCGTTCGGCATGCTGGTCAAGCAGGAGACTGCAGTATCCCTCAATACATTGTATCGGTCCGCGCAAATCATGGGAGAGCGTATTGCCGAGGTTTTCAAGCTCCCGGTTCGAAACCTGGAGGCGTTCGTTAAGGTCCATAATCGAGCGCTCCCATTCCTTGCGATCCGAAATGTCTCGACAGATAATCGATGCGCCGATAATTTCACCCTTCGTTGTTTTGACCGGGGATACCGTCAAGGACACCGCAATCTCGGCCCCGGACTTATTCCTGCGAACAGTCTCAAAATCCCGTATCGATTCTCCGGCCTTGATTTTCAGGATGATACCGGGCATTTCGCCGGAGCGGTCCGGCGGCGCAAGCATTGCCACCGGTTGGCCTTTAATTTCTTCCTCGGTATACTCATACATTCGCTCTGCCGAGCCATTCCAGCTTTCAATGGCGCCGTCAAGCGTTGTACTGAGAATGGCGTCATACGAATTTTCCACGATAGCCGCCAGGCGCGCGTGCGCTTCTTCGACCTTTCTGCGCTCAGCCTGGAGCATTGCCTGATCGTGGGCCGATTTTTCTTCGGCCTGTTTGCGCGCGGTGATGTCGCTCATCACGGCGCGGCACACTGGCGTTCCCTGGGCATCCTGCACGATAGTCGCATCCAGCCGGACCCATAATACGGCGCCGTCTTTTTTAGCCAGCCGCAGCTCACATCCCTGCGGAACGCCCGTATTAAAAAGGCGTTTGCTGTGGGTGTAATAGATGCCCTGATCTTCGTGAAGGATGATCCTGGATGCCGGTTTATTGACAAGAGTGAAACTATCCGTGCCCAGCAGTTGGGTGGCCGTGAGGTTGGCCTCCAGAATCAGCCCTTTTTCGCTGATGGTGAAATAACCCACCGGTGCCAGGTCGTACAGGTCGAAGTAGCGTGCCCGCGAGGCCTCCAATTCTACCTGGGCCCGGCGTAGCTCCTCGTTCTGCATCTTCAGTTCTATCTGGTGCACCTTCAGTTCGTGGAGCACCCGCCGTGTTTTTCCGGGTGACAGCGATTTCCCGGTTTTTACCGTATAGAGCACCGTTTTTTCTTCTAAACGATCGCGCAACGTTCGCGCCGCGGCTTCTGGAAGCGCCCGCAAGGGTACGTGGGTCGTTTTTCTATGCATGGTACTGCTCGTTTAACGGGTCTTTTTTCCTCATGTTTTTCTCCAGCAATTTCGCCAGTTCAGCCATTCTGAACGGTTTACAGATACTAGCGGTAAAGCCGTACTTGCAGGGGTCAGCCATGACCGGATCATCGTCATATCCGCTAATTACAAAAACGGGGACTTCAGCATTCAATTTCCGGATTTCCGCAACTGCTTCTTTTCCCCCCATATCGCCGGGAATCGTAAGATCGAAAATCATTCCTGCAATCGCATGGTTGGCTTTGTTTTCTTCAACAACGGCGCGGCAGGCTTCCTTTCCGTTTTTCGTGCAGACCACGGTGTAACCAAAGGACCTGAGCATATGTTCGATGGTATCCCGTATAATTTTCTCATCGTCCATGACAATGAAGGCGCCGCTCCCGGCGTGCTTGGCATGGCTGATTGGCGTCTCTTGTGCCGGCAATGATACGGCTTCGGTTGATGCGGGCAGATAGAGATGAAAGGTGCTGCCTTTTCCCGGTTCCGACTCCACATCAATACAGCCGCCATGGCGATTGATGATGGAATGGCAGATGGTAAGGCCTATTCCATGGCCTATTTCCTTGGTGGTGAAGAACGGGTCGAAAATGTGGTCCATTATTTCTTTGGGTATACCGCAGCCGGAATCGGTTATGGATAGTTTTACATAGTTGCCTTTTGTCAGAGGCGGATGTTCCTTCTCCCTCAGCATGATGTTGGCGGCGGTTATCTCGATTGTTCCACCGTCCCGCATTGCCTGCTGTGCATTCATTACGATGTTGTTTATAGCCTGGACGATCTGATTTTTGTCGATAGAACATATCCAGAGATTTTCAGGAACCGTAAAGCGGCTTGCGACCGTGGAGCCGCTGAGCGCGAATTGAACGGTTTCCTGTACAAAAGGAAACAGCGGACTGGTTTTCCTGACGGGTGCGCCGCCCTTGGCAAAGGTAAGTATCTGCCGGGTCAAACTGCGCGCCCGGCCTGTCGTGTTCAACGCTTCTGAAAGATACCCGGTGATTCGATCGTCCTTCGATTCTCTATTCGCAATTTCTATGTAGCCGTAAACACCCTGAAGAAGATTGTTGAAATCATGAGCAATGCCGGCGGCAAGAACGCCAAGGGATTCGAGTTTCTGGCTTCGTTGAACCTGCCGTTCAAAAATCATACGCTTTTCCTCGGCCCGCTTCTGGCCGGTGATGTCGCTCATCACGACGCGGCAAACCGGTATTCCGTCGGCACCCTGCAGAACCGTCGAATCCAGCCGGGCCCAGAATCGGGATCCATCTTTTTTCACCAGCCGCAGCTCACACTGCTGCGGTGCGTTCTTTTCAAAAAGGTGTATGCGGTGCTTATAATAAATGTCCTGATCCTTGGGGATGATAAAGCCGCTCAAGGGCTTATTGATAAGAGAGATTCTTGCCGTTCCCAGCAGTTCGGAGGCCATGAGGTTGGCCTCCACGATAAATCCCGTTTCACTCAGTGTGAAATAACCCACCGGCGCCAGATCGTACAAGTCGAAGTAACGGGAACGCAGGGCCTCAAGGTCCACCTGCGCGCGGCGCAACTCCTCGTTCTGCATTTCAAGCTCGATCTGGTGGACCCTGAGTTCATGGAGCGTATGCCGCGTTTCTTCGGGTGAAAGCGGTTTCCTGGTTTCGGCCTCGTATGCAGCGGCGTCCGAAAGGGCTTTTTCCTCCGCTCGCCTGCGGAGTTCCAGTCTGGAGCGTGCCGAAATGGTTTTATTATCAATCATGATCGTTCCTCCCAATCTCTCTTTCCGTAGTTGAGATGGCGTATACATCCCCGACCTCATTCAACAAGGCGGTGGCGGCCAGCCAGACCTCCACTATCCGGCCGTCTTTGGTTATCCGTTGAACGCGGTGAGGCTCCAGTTTTTCAGCCCGGCTAAGCCGCTGCACCACGGCGAGCACCTCTTTCTGCAGACTTTTTGGGATCAGGTCGCGGATATTCATGGCCAGCGCCTCGGCTTCGGTCCAGCCGTACATCCTTTCCGCTCCCGGGTTCCAGGCAAGGATACTGCCTTGCAAGTCCTGCACCAGGATGGCGTCATGTGCATCGCGCGCCACCACCGAAAGGCGGCGCGCAGCATCGCTCTCCTGCAAGGCCGCCTGCGCCTGCTTGATCTCCGAGATGTCGAAAAACGTGATCACCGCGCCTTCGATCACGTTTTCAAGAGTACGGTAAGGCCTTATGCGGAGCGAATACCATGCACCAGTCCGGGTCTTGACTTCAACCTCCTTAAGGACAAGAGTATCGAGCACCTCCTGTACATCCTCAACCAGTCTGTCGTAGCCGACAAGGTTGGAAACAATATGGCCGACAGGCCTCCCCACGTCGGTAAGGATCAGATTGATCACCTGGGTAACCGAAGGGGTGAAACGCTGGATGCACAGGAGATGGTCCACAAAAATGGTGCCGATACCCGTGCCCGCCAGGAGGTTGTTCATGTCGTTATTTGCGCGTGTGAGATCGGCGACTTTTGTTTGCAGCTCGGCGTTTACCGTAGACAGCTCCTCATTGACAGAGTGCAACTCCTCCTTTGAAGTCTCCAGTTCCTCGTTCGTGGACTGCAGTTCTTCATTGACCGACTGCATCTCCTCATTTGAGGATCTGAGTTCTTCGTTGGCGGTCTCCAATTCCTCGTTCGTGGTCTGGAGGTACTTCTCCTTGGCCCGCAACTGACGTTTGAGCGCTGCGATGCTCGTGTGAGCATTCCCGGACGCGTCATCATTCTCGGCTTTGCCGGCCCGTTTCCGCCCGGTTGCCGGCGCTTCTTCCAGAACAACCAGGAACAGGGCCTGCCCGGCAGCAACGCCCGCCCTGCTCGCCGCTTCGTAGCGCTTTGGCGTAGCGGGGAGCTTGTCGGCTGGAGCTGCCGTTACCGGACGTACCGTCAAATTCACCATAGTGAAATTGCCGTTGGTTTTGACACGCAGTCCGGTGTGGCGCACCGCTTCCTTATGCGCCGCGGCTTTATGAAGGGCGGTCGTCAGGTCCCGCCGTAATCCTTCCCGGGCCATTTCAAGAATGTTCATGCTGGACTTTCCCGGCGCCGGTTCAAGGAAAAGGCCGGTACGGCCGTGGAGGTACAGAATATCGCCGCGATCGTTCACCAGCACGCCTGCCGCGGCAAAATGCTGAAGCATCGCCCGTTCGGTCAGCTCGCACAGGTGCAGGGTGTTCTCGCCCGGAATTTTTTCGGGTGACTCCGGATGATCTCCGCCTCCGGTCATTGGCGGCAGAAAGGTTCCTATGGATGGAAGGCGCATGGCGAGAATGTTCTCCCGCCGTTGGTACAACTTCGCCTTGCGGTCCAGCGGGGCAAAAAGGTCGGTGAACTCCCCCACCGTCTCGGAAGTACCTAAAAAGAGCATGCCGCCCGGTTTCAACGCATAATGAAACAAGGGGATGATTTTTTTCTGCAACGCTCCATCCATATAGATAAGCAGGTTGCGGCAACTGATAAGGTCGAGTTTTGAAAACGGAGGGTCTTTGGTCATGTCCTGCTCGGAAAAGACCAGAATGTCGCGAATGTTTTTATTGATGCGGTAGACACTGTTGTCCTGCTCCCGGGTGAAAAAGCGTGCCAGCCGTTCCGGCGATACATCGGCGGAAATACTGGCCGGATAAATGCCGCTGCGGGCGGTCTCGATGGCGCGGCTGTCAATATCCGTGGCAAATACCTGCAGCTTGAAACTTTTATTAAGCGTCTCCATCTGTTCAATGAGCAGAATGGTGATGGAATAGGCCTCCTCGCCGGTGGAACAGCCGGGCGCCCAGACGCGCAGCAATGCACCCGATGGTTTTTGCGCAAAAAGACGCGTGATGATTTCGTTCTTGAGTGCGGAAAACGCCTCCGGGTCGCGGAAGAAACTGGTGACGCCGATCAGAAGGTCGCGGAAAAGCGCCTCCACCTCTGCCGGGTTTTGCTGCAAATAGCGGATGTACGCGTCCATGCGCTCGATCTGATGCAGGGCCATGCGCCGTTCGACGCGCCGGATTATGGTGTTCTGTTTGTAGAGGGAAAAGTCGTGACCGGCCTGTGTGCGAAGCAGGACGAATATCTTTTTCAGTTCATCTTCGATTTTAACGGCGGTGGTGGAGACCACGCTGGGGATTTTTCCAAATGCATGCGTCGCGAAGGCAATGAGCCGGGGAGGCATCTCAGCCGGAGGCAGGACATAATCCACCAGACCCGTGGCAATGGCGCTTCGCGGCATTCCGTCGTATTCGGTGGATTCAGGGTTTTGCACGATAACCATGCCGCCCTCGCCCTTGATCGCCCG
>JAFGOU010000543.1 GCA_016926315.1 Chitinispirillaceae bacterium | reverse complement strand
GCCCGCTCATCGCCATGACCATCCCGTACTCGTTGCACGCTTCTATCACCAGGTCGTCTCGGACCGAGCCGCCGGCCTGGACGATATAGCGGACGCCGCTCTGCTGCGCGCGGTCGATGTTGTCGCGAAACGGGAAAAAGGCGTCGGAGCCCAGCGATACGCCGTAAAACAGGCTGATCCATTCGCGTTTCTGCTCCGGGGAGAGTCGGTCGGGCGCGGCCTTGAAGCTGTCCTGCCAGGTAAACGTTTCCGCGGGAGTGAGCGACTCTTCGAGAAATTTATCGATGGCATTGTCGCGTTCCGGACGTGAGATACCCTCCTTGAATTCCAGCGAAACGATCAGGGGATGCTGCCGCAGGAACCACTTGTCCGCTTTGGCGGCAGCCAGGCGCGTGCAGTGGACGCGCGACTGCTGGCCCGCGCCAACGCCGATGACCTGTCCGCCGAGGACGAAGCAGACCGAATTCGATTGCGTATATTTGAGCGCGATCTGGGCAAGAATGAGGTCGCGCTGGGCTTCAGGCGGTATCTCCTTGTTCTCCGTAACGACTTTTTTCAGGGTCTCGAAGGAGATTGCCGCGTTGTTTCTCTTCTGCTCGAACGTTATGCCGAACAGTTCACGCGTTTCGATTTCAGGCGCCTGGTAGGAAGGGTCGATCTCCACGATGTTGAACGCGCCCTTTTTTTTCTGATTGAGAATATCAAGCGCGCCAGGTTCAAAGCCCGGCGCGATAACGCCGTCGGATACCTCCCGTTTCAGGAGCTGCGCGGTGGCGATATCGCACGGATCGGAAAGCGCGGCCCAGTCGCCGAAGCTCGACATGCGGTCGGCGCCGCGTGCGCGGGCATAGGCGGTTGCGAGCGGAGAGATCTCCTGGTCCTCGACGAAATACACCCGTTTGAGTTCGCGGGTAAGCGGTACGCCGACGGCCGCTCCGGCGGGGCTGACATGTTTGAATGACGCCGCGGCCGGCATGTTGAGCGCGGCCTTGAGTTCGCTTACCAGCTGCCAGGAGTTGATCGCATCGAGAAGATTGATATACCCCGGGCTGCCGTTGCGCACCGTTAGCGGCAGTTTCCCTTTTGTGCAGTACACCCGTGCGGGCGTCTGATGCGGGTTGCATCCGTAGCGAAGCGTGATCACCTGGTCGCTCATTGTTTTTTCCCTTTTTGATTAAAAAAGTTGCCAGTTGCCAGTGACGATAGAAACTGGCTGTTGCAGTCCCCGTCTTTTCGTTTTTCCTTTCAACTGCCAACGGGTAACCGGCAGCCTGTTTTTTGGTTATTTAAACCGTTCAAGCCCTTTAAAATCGAGCGTCGCAAAATAGTCGTCGGGCGTTTCGGCCCTTCTGATCTGCAAAACGTCGCCGTTTTCGCGCAGGAGCAGCTCCGCTGACCTGAGTTTCCCGTTGTAATTGAACCCCATGGCGTGACCATGCGCTCCGGTGTCGTGGATCACGACGATATCGCCGATGTCGATTCCGGGCAGCATCCGGTCGATCGCGAACTTGTCGTTGTTTTCGCACAGCGATCCGGTAACGTCGTACCGGTGGTCGCACACGGCCTGTTCCTTGCCGAGCACGGTGATGTGGTGATAGGCGCCGTACAGCGCGGGCCGCATCAGGTTGGCCATGCTCGCGTCGAGCCCGACGTACTTTTTATAGGTGTTTTTCAGGTGCAACACTTTTGACACCAGGAAACCGTACGGACCGGTCATGACCCGTCCGCACTCCATGAACAGTTTGAGCGGGTGGAGCGCGCCGCCCTTTATTTTCCGGTCGTAGGATTTTTTTATGCCCGCGGACACGAAGCCGATATCCACCGCTTCCTGTTCGGGCCGGTAGGGTATGCCGATGCCGCCGCCGATGTTGACAAATTCAAAAACGATGCCGGTCTCGCGCGAGAGCTCGAGGGCCAGGTCGTACAGCAGCTCGGCGGTCTCGATAAAGGAATTCGGATTCAGCTCGTTGGACACGATCATGGTATGCAGACCGAACCGGCGGACACCCTTCCCTTTCAGGATACGGTAGCCCGCAAACAGCTGTTCGCGTGTAAACCCGTACTTCGCCTCCTCCGGCGTACCGATGATCCCGTTGCCGCTGCGCAGAGGGCCCGGATTGTAGCGGAAACTGACGAGGTCGGGAAGTCCGGCCTGTTCCTCCAGAAAACCGATATGCGAGATATCGTCGAGATTGATGATCGCGCCAAGCTCGCGCGCTTTTTTAATCTCGTTTGCCGGTGTATTGTTCGAGGAGAACATGATCTGTTCTCCGGTAATGCCGCACCGCTGCGCCAGAAGAAGCTCCGGCAGCGATGAGCAATCAGCGCCCATGCCCTCTTTCTGAAAAAGTTTCATCAGGTAGGGGTTTGGAGCGGCTTTGACGGCAAAAAACTCCGTGAAGCCGGGAGCCCATGAGAATGCGCGATTCAGTTGTCGGGCGTTTTCCCTGATGCCTCTTTCGTCATAAATATGAAATGGCGTCGGATGATTCTTGACGATTTTTTCGATCATCTGTCGGGTAAAGGGCAATGATTTCTGTGCCATACGATCCATTCGGTGCGTGCGGGAAAGCGCGCTTCTTTCCAGGAACGGTGTGATAGATCATCACGGTAAAAGAGGTTTAAAAATACGATGTTCCCGGATAAAAGTCATCGGGAAAAAGAGCCGGTTGTAAAAATGGCAATGGCGCGTCTACCGCTTTTTTCCCCCGTAATACTCCCAGTGGATGATCGTATCCAGGCTCTTGCGGGATTTTAGGCGGGTCGCAGGGGTGTCAGGATAACCGAGCGGTGTAAGCACTACAGGATCAAAGTGTTGCGGAAGAGCGAGTGCCTCCCGGGCGTTGTCCGGATTGAAATTACCCACCCAACAGGTACCGAGTCCCGCCTCTGCGGCAGCCAGGGTCATGTGGTCGAGAGCAATGGCAATGTCGATATCGCCGAAATCCTTACCGTCAGAGCGCTTCCACGACACACTACGGTCGCAGCAGAGGGCAATGACCATTGGTGCTTTCAGGAACCACTCTCTGTTGTAGACCTTTTCCATGGCTTGTCGGGACGCTTTGTCTCTCTTAACGATGAAAATCCATGGCTGGATATTGCATGCGGACGGCGCCCATCTTCCGGCTTCGAGGATGGATTCCAGCAGCGAGTCCGGCACCGGCTTGTCGAGATAATCACGAATGGAGGATCGTTTTTTTACGAGGTCAAGGAAGGACATACGAGGACTCCGTGGAGGGGGTGTTGATGGTATCGACTTCTTGAACAACTGAATATACGCCTCATGCAGGTCTGACGCAAATTAAAAAAGGGGCGGACAATTCCGTCCGCCCCATCCAAACGTTACCTCTCTTCAACCCCTCGGGATAAATCAACCTCCCAATAAACTGAGCACGGTCTGGGGTATCATGTTGGCCTGGGCCAGCATGGCCGTTCCGGACTGCATCAGGATCTGGTTACGGGTGAACTGCGTGGTTTCGAAAGCAAAGTCAACATCCCGGATGAGCGACTCGGCCGCCTGC
>JAFGOU010000542.1 GCA_016926315.1 Chitinispirillaceae bacterium | reverse complement strand
GTTCATCTCCCTGCGCGATAATCCGAACAGGGGCGGGTATCATAAAATCTATAACAACACTTTCGTTACGCCGGTCGCGAACGGGCAGGTCGCCGCGATCCTGGAAGATGATCCCCGCCTGCCATCGCCCAATCTTTCGGTAAGGAACAATATTTTTTCCGGGTTTCAATGGCCGTTCGATATTCGTTCCGTCAATGATACGTTCGATTTCAATAACCTTCACTTTACAAGGAATGTGGGAAAATGGGGCGGCTCATGGGTGGAAACATTCAGTGATTGGCAGAAACTCGGGAACGACCTTCACGGGATAAGCGCCGATCCGCAATTCGTGTCCTCCTCCGATTTCCACCTGCGGCCTGGCTCGCCATGCATTGATCGCGGGGCGATTCTGGAGGAACCGTATACGATTGACCTCGACGGGGAAAAACGGCCCCAGGGAACGTCGTTCGATCTGGGTGCGTTTGAAGTTTCCAAACAAACCGCGCTCATCAGGAAAAACCGAATGGAGGTCATTCCCGGATACACGGGATCAGCCTTGTTCGCTGCCGGGACCCGGGTTTTTGATCTGAAAGGCCGGCCGGTGACATCCGCAAATACCGGTCGCGCAGCCCGCCACCGTCTTCTTGTGGTCCTTCCCAGGGGAAAGCAGGCGTCTATCCGTCCGGTGGTGCAACGGTAACCAGTTTGTTTGCTGTGGTGAAAATCGCTTGGGAAACGTTCTACTTCGTGTAGTATTTGGAATACCGTCGATAGGTGCCCACCGCATTATGGGACGCACCGTTGAGCACATACCCAAGGATTTTTTCGGATAACTGGTCGAATTCATTGATCCGGGTGACCAGCTCCGCCACATTTGTTTTACCTGACCTGACCACGAGTATATAGTGGGAGAAAAACTTCTGGATCACCACCGCATCCGAGACAATGCCGAGCGGCGGTGTATCGATGATCATATATTCCAGGTGTTTTCCACTGTGCCGCTTGAATTCCTCCATGCGCGGCGATGAGAGCAATAAACCAGGATTCGCGGGTTCCTTGCCGGATGGGATCACGTAAAGGTTAGGTATTTTTACCGGGACCATCGAGCGGATGCAATCATCTTCGGAAAGGGGTTTTTGCCCGGAGAGCAGAGCGGTAATGCCTCCGGAATCAGGAAGGTTGAAAATATCTTTTACCGTACCGCGGCGTAAATCGGCGTCCACGAGCAACGTCCGGTGTCCCCGCAGGGCAATTGCTATGGCAAGATTGGCGCTGATGGTGGACTTGCCGCAGCCGCCTTCAAAACTCGATACGACAATACAATGGTCGGCTGATTCAACCTGTAGCAATTTTATTTTCACCAGCAGTGAATCAAAGATTTCCCGGGTAAAATTCGGATTGCAGGAAAGAGAAATCAGGGGATGATACCCCGGCACGTGCATTCGATGCTTTTCTCCGGTCTGGAAAAACAGCGGGATTGCCTCAAGAACCACATGGCTGGTGATCCGTGCAAGCTGTCGTTGCGAGCGGACGGACTTGTCGAAATAGTTGTATACAAACACGGGACCAAAGCTTACCAGGAGAGCGATAAGAATTCCATAGACCAGAAGTCTGCCCGGGTTTGCCGGAGGGGGCAATGGCGCCACCGCATAATCCATGATATAAAAGGCGGCTGTCTGGACCGCATCGGCCACTTTTGCCTGGTTGTACCTGCTTAATACCGCGGAGTAGATGTCGGCAAATATCTGCTGGTTCCGGCGAAGCTCCCCAAGTTGCATTTCCTGTGCAGGCAATTGCCGCAACCTGCCGGACAGTTGCTGCACATTTTTTTGCTTGTCTGAAATGGCGGTTTGCGCGCTGCCGATGTATACGTCCAGGGCAGCGAGAATCGACCTCGACACCCGTTGAATGCTGCGGTTATTCTCCAGCCGTAAGGGGTGTTCCTCGCCATATTTATCAATCATCTCCTGCCGCTGAGCAAGCAGCTGGTTAAGCCCTTCCGAAAGAACCTTTCCGGCGGGGATTGAATGCGATGACAGCATTTCAGCTATTTCCCCGGCGATTTGAAGACGCTGCGCAGAATCCGCAGTCAGGTATTCGTTTCTTAAGGTGATACCGTTAGTCTTGTTTGCGGACATGTGCTGGATTCCGTTGTCGAGTTGCGCAAGGCTGCTTACCGTCTGTTGCGTCTGCTGGTTCAGGCCCACCTGGGGATATTTGGAACGGAAATCGCGTATCTTTGATTCTGCGGCAGCGAGGTTTTCCTGGGAAAGCTTCAGTTGCTTTTCAAGCGATGCTACCACGCCACGGTCACGTGATTGACTGAAGCTGACATTTTTTTCGATAAAGGCGTCGGCAATGGTATTTGCCGTCGATGCCGCCAGAGAATAATCGCGGCCCGTCAGGAGTATGGCGATATAGTTGATACCCTTATCAGGGTCAGCCCGCTTTATCGTCAGGTTCCGATAGACCGCCTCTACCGCCACCCGGATGTCGACTACTCGAAAGGTGAATGAGTGTGGTCGTTCCCGCAGTGACCGGCTTAATTTCAATGACATGCCCGGCAAGCGTACCGGAACGCCGGACTGCCAGTTACCTAAAGCGATAATTTTGAAGCCATTGCCGGGCAGAAACCCTATGAGTGGAAGCGAGATTGCCGTGGTATCATAGTAGTAGATCAGAAATTCATCGGGCTTCCCGGGGCTGAAGCGGACACGATAGGTGCCGCACGCGGCGGAGGAGTCGATGCTTACCGTATCGAACATTTCGTCGCGGCCATGCGGGGCAGTCCAGAGTTGTAATGAAAGTTTTCGCGCCACATCTCTCAAAAAGGTACGACTCATCATGATGTCTTCCCGGCCAAGATTCGCCGTAACTCCTTCTTTAGCGCCCGAAATGTCGGTGGTATTCTCAAGGCCGATGAGAGCCCGGGCCGTGAGCTCGGGGTTTTCGGGGCGAACGACCAGGAACACGACCAGAAAGGCCGCGACCAGAACCGTCAGACCGGAAATGAGAAGGTACCACTTTGTCCTGCCGAGCAGGTGGCGATAATGTTCCCCGTCACGAATTGGAGCGACAGCCGGATTCGGAATATGATGAGGGGGCGGTTGGTTCATTTTAAAAATACCAGCAAGGTGAGAACCAGTGTGCCGGATGTGATGACCGTGGATACGATAAAACTCGCGACCTGCAAGATGTCCCTTTCGGTGCGCAGGGTGACGCATAGCTGGTCACCCGATTTGAATCCCAGCGCCCAGAGCGACCTGGTCTCTTCCGCTTCTGCGGTCAAATTCGAGGACAACACTTTTCCGCCGCGTTCCCACCGGAGCAGCTTGAGGCCGTCATCACGTACCGTACCACCGGCACTACGAAGAACATTCGAAAAAGGATGCAGGGGATTCACCAGGTGTGTACCGGGACGGAGGAACCCTCCGAGCAGTAAAAGGTGTATCATCGGTTCCACTTGCACGCTCGGGTGGGCCATATACCTGGCGTATGCGTCGGTCAACTGCTTTGTCAGCCCGGTAATCGACATGCTTGTGACCTGGACAAAACCGAGAATCGGTAAAACGACAACCCCACTGTCGAAAATGGTATAGACCCCTGAAATGAAAGAGGTGGTGTCGGGATACGCCTTAATCTGGATGGCGTCGCCCGGACCGACCCATGTGGACAATGGAAGATCCATGGCCGACGGGTAAACGGCAGATTTTGGTGGAAGCAAGGTTTCGGAAGGTGCGTATACCCCTGTGGAAATTTCCGGGACTATTTCACCGTGACCCAGGAATATACCACTGCTCGCCAGCGCCATGATTATTGACATTATGCACAGGTATCGACGATCAAAGCCATTTTTCATTTGTGCTCCTTTTTTCATCACTACTTCTCCCTGCCGTAACATGAAAATGTCCTGGACAAAGATGACGGTTCCGTACCGCGGTTATACCTCCACACATATCCGATGCTGGAGCTGAAGGGGGGCCTAGAGTAAGTAGTGTCTGTCCGGAAAGTCCTCCTTATGACGTCATACCGGCGA
The DNA here is from genome assembly GCA_016926315.1 of Chitinispirillaceae bacterium. The sequence goes on along the minus strand of JAFGOU010000542.1, from coordinate 2,267 downwards.
AAGCCGGTATCCAGCTAGCGAAAACGGCCAGAAATCCTGGATTCCGGCTTTTGCCGGAATGACGAATGTCAAAATTCAGGGGTTTCCGGATGGGCACTAAGTACTAAAAAAGCAAATACCATGCCGCCGATGGGTATGCGAAATACAGAGGATATATGGGAATAGTGATTACTTCAAGGTCGGGAGTATATAGCCACCATACCGTCTACGCAGCATACTTCCGGAGAAAACGGTCCTTATTGCTGTTATTGCGAAACCGGCCTTATATAAATGAGAAGCGGAAAGATGTCGGGAGATATATCGTTGAAATTAACAGACAGCGACAGCGGTCACTTTTGAAAAAGCCTCACTGCGTTGTTATATGCCCTATTCTACGTTTCACGATGCATGGCGCGGTTATTGCATGTTTTATGTTATGCAGCAAGCCGGTGCGGTACTACGTACATTGAATAGGCACCGGTATGGTTGCTGATTTCATCAAGAATAACAAGGTATGCTTACATGGAAGATCGTGAGAAACCAAGAGAAGACCTGGTGGCCGAAATCGCCTTTTTACGCCAGGAGTTTGAAGAGATGCGCAACCGTGAGAAACCGGATCCGGAACCTCATGCTCTTACCGAAGGCGGGTTCTGGAAGACGCTGGTCAGCGAAGTGCCCGAATACCTTTACAGCATTGAATTTAACGAAGGAAAATTATCAACCACCTTTCACAGCCCCCGATGCGTTGAAATCACCGGATACGCCCCGGGAGACTATGCCAAAAATCCGCATTTATGGATAGAGATGATTTACGAGAAAGACCGCGAACGGGTGCTGGAATTTATTCGTAACCTGAAGGAACCGCTCAGTTGTAAATCAATCGAACACCGGATAATCCATAAGGACGGTTCGCTGCGGTGGGTGGTGAACATGACGACGGTCCATCTGGACACCCATGGTTCCGTAATGCGCCAGTCGGGATTTATCATCGATGTCACCGGCCGCAGGGAGGAAGAGGAGCGAAACCAGTTGATGCTGAGCGAGAGCCGCCGCAATTCTCTTTTCGACGATCTGACCGGGTTGTATAACCGGCGGGGATTCCGGGAGCTGGCCGAACAGCAGTTGCGCGTTGCCACACGGATCAATCAGCCGGTACTGCTTTTCTTCATCGATGTCGACCGGTTCAAACAGACCAACGATACCTTCGGGCACCGTGCCGGCGACGAGCTTCTTATCGATCTGGCCGAGATTTTAAAGAACACTTTTCGCGAATCGGACCTTATCGCGCGCATCGGCGGCGATGAATTCACTGCCTTGACAATGGAAACCGGAGCGGACTCGGACGAGCAGTTCATTGAACGCCTGCAAACCAACATCGACAAAAAGAACCGGGAATCGGACAACGCTCTTACGCTGTCCGTTACCGTGGGCGTGTCGCGGTTTACCCTGAGAGACAGCGATTCCATTGCCGGTCTTATGGAACGGGCCGATAAGGACATGTATGAAAAGAAAAAGGCAACAATGGTCTGATTTGAATGGGACCCGATCGGGATTGCGGCATTATAATTGCTATATTTAGCGATAGGAAACCGTGATTATCACTATCTACCTAAAAAAGGAGAAATAGCATGTCGATACTCTCTGTTCTCATAACCCTTATCGTCGTCGGCGTTATCCTGTGGCTCGTGAATTCTTACATCCCCATGGACGGAAAAATCAAGAAGATATTAAACGTGGTGGTGGTGATTCTCGTGATTTTGTGGTTGTTAAACGGATTCGGAGTTTTCGGGTCAATGTCGAACATGCACATCGGGAACATTCGGTTCAGGTAGTGCTTGACCGAAAAGCCCTTTTTGTGGCGTTATACCGGCGAATCCCGAATCAGGTTCGGCTTTCACCGGAATGATGTTTTATGCAAATTCGTCTATTCCGAACGAATTCTATATAAAGTATGAAAATGGAAAACTACAGCTGCAGAAAAGGGGGAAATGAGGCGGGGGGCAGACGCTGTAAGCAAGTAAAAATCTTACGGGCGCGAACGGATTAACCCGGATTATTCATGAATTTTGTTGAAGAGTTGAAAAAATTCCCATGAAACAAATACAATTTCACCGCGGAGGCCTGTATTGAGCCTGTCGAAATACGCAGAGAGCGCAGAGAAAAAATGAGGATGACCAAAATCAAAACAATGCATCTCCTCCGCGTCCTCTGGTGCGCCAGTCGAACTGGCCATTCTCGATAGATGAAAGGGTCTATCCATGTTAATTGCTCATTTGACATGTAGAGAC
>JAFGOU010000541.1 GCA_016926315.1 Chitinispirillaceae bacterium | reverse complement strand
TCCGTGATCCATGCCACGGACTCGACCATCACCGGATGGAGCGCGAATATCCCTCCCGCAAGCCAGGCGCCGGGGATACCGAGCCTCCGCAGAATTTTGACTAAAAGCAATGCGGAAAAAAAATGCAGCAGAATATTGACAAAATGGTAGCCTGAGGTCGAATCGCCGAAGAGGCGGCGTTCCACCCAGAAGACGGTGTGCGCCAGCGGATAGTATTGCTGCGTAGCGCCGGGCTGCGTCCAGATGCGGCATAGTCCTGCGGCCGAGCGGAGCTCAGGCTTGGTCATGTGCGCACCGTCGTCCCAGACCGGCGAGCCGTTCCATGCCGGAGCGTAGGCAAGGAACGCGGCGGCTGCGAGCAGAAGCCCCAACGCCAAATCACGGTTCCATGAAATATATGGCAGCTTCATCGTTAAGGTTTTTAAAGCTTCTCCCTGAAGCCGCAAAGCCGGAACAGGTTTTATAACCGGACAATGACCGCTCACGCATGGAATACGCTTATGCAATCGCAATAACGGGAGAGGTTGAACCGTCCGTTTTCGCCCCAGGAGTCGAACTGGCGGACCAGGGTCAGCCCGCGTTTTTCAAGCAGGTCCGCAAACAGCTGCGCGGTCATCCTGCTCCTCCACCCGCCGTGCAGGCCGCCGTCCTTCGGGTGATGGATGACCGCAATGCCGCCCGGAACAAGGACCCTTTTAATCTCCGAGAGATAGCCGTCCGTGTCGTGGGGATTGATATGTACGAAAACATCGAACGACCAGATCGCATCAATTGTTTTGTCCGGAATAAATCCAAGGCCCGTATTCAGGGTCAGAAAAAACCTTATATTGGCCGCGGAGAAGAACCTTTTTTTGCATATGTCAATAGCCTTGGCCGAGACATCAACGGCAGAAAGCTCCCGCGCAAGGGGCAGAAGGATTTCCGTCCACCGTCCTGCGCCAGGCCCTATTTCCAGCACGGCGGTCCCGGGTTTGATGTAGGTGTACAGGACTTCGTCGATCAGCGATTTTTTCCATTCCGCGGAAATAGTCCACTCCTCGCCCCTCCCTTTTTCCCAGGGCAGGAGGTCCCAGATTTCGGCGGCCGCTGCGGGCGTGTTGAATCCGGGGAGGTCGCGTCTTTCCTCCAGTCCGACAATAGCTTTATAGAGGCCGTGCGGGTTAATCTTTAAAAAGTGGCGGGCGGACCAATAGAGCGTGTATAAAAAGGTCCAGTATGGGCCGTTCTCCTGTGCTAATTTTTTTCCTATGTTAAGGAGATTAATCATGGCGGAACGCAAAAAACGCGGCCCGCCTCACCGGGGAGGCGAGGTGATTTTTGCCCGCAGGCCGCTGTACGATCGAAAAACAACGTCACGTCGTCTTAGTATTCTTCTTTTTCCGTTTCCTGTGCGCCATCGCCTTGAAAAACAGAGGCGGAATAAGCGCCGTGCCGGTTCCTGCGCCGCATCCGCAGCCCTTGTCTTCTTTAATGGGCTCTTCTATGGCATTTACCGTCAGGATCGCCGCATCAGAAGTGTCGCTTCCCAGACTGTTGGTAGCAATGACCGTATAGGATCCAGCATCACTCAGGTGTGCCGAATCAATAACAAGTCTACGCGACTGTTCAGTCAAGGGGTTGCCGTCCTTTATCCACTGGTAGGTTATCACACCCGAATCCCCTGTCCCCCCAAGAGCAAGGACGTTAATGATTACTTGACTGCCCTCCGTAACAGTCTGTGGCCCCGGCTGTTCCCACATTTCAGGTATGTGTGCCGGAGGTTGGAAAAAAAACATATTATCAATCTTTAAATTACCCGGCGGGCTCGTGGTGTCGGTGGAGATCGTCGAGTCGTTGTAGATCAGCATGCGCAACTCGAAGAGTCCTGTTTTGACAAATTGACTGTCCGGCGCCGCTCCGTAATTTCTTTTCACGGGGAACGAAAAACTCTCTCTTGTCCAGCTTGCAGATGAATAGAATTCGCCGAATTTCTCATAGTTTATAGGGGTGCCGCACCCGGCGCTGCCCTGGGCCCAAATCATCACGACCTTATGGCCGGGAAGCGGCCCTTTGTGCCAGAAAATCAGGGAATCGTAACTCTCAACCCAGAAACTCCCGCCGCCGTAGTCCCAGTAGAACTTGAAGCCGGCGTAGCCCGGATGGGGATTGCCGAACTGGTAGTCGAAATTGACATATTTACCTTCAAGCGCGTCTCCGGTGTCGACCATGGTGAAAGTGTCTCTATTGTCCGGGAACGTGTCAGCGAGACACATAAAAGTATACCTGCTCTCCGCAGTATCCTCCCGGCATATCCAAATGGTATCTTGGGCCACAACACTCTGCAGGCACGCCAGCGCCAGGATTGTTATTAAACTTCTGAATAAACCCATAAAACCTCCCGCTAAATAGTTGATATGTATTGTATAATTACGCTCTTTTTTTGCATGATACCTAAAATATATAATATAAATAAGCCTTTTAAAAAATATAATAATTGAAAATTTTATAGACAATCGATTATAATTGGTTTTTAATTTTTTGATATATGTATTTTTTGCTTACTTTTTTATTCATGCGGCTGTTTCTGCGGTCGCACAGGGACGCGATATGGACCCGGCGTGCCTTCGTGGGCTGCATGGTGGTGCGGTATGATGCCTTTCGCAAGCAGTTCGTGAAAAGATAATAATGATTTTTGACGGAATGTAAATACCATGCTCCCCCATCCTGATATCTCCCTGGTAATGCCCATGCATAATGAGGCGGACAATATCGGTCCGCTCCTGCGGGAAATTTTCGCCGTTTTCGAAATGACGGTAAAGAAAAATTATGAAATTATTATCGTCGACGATGCGTCCGGTGATGAAAGCATCGCGATGGTCGAGCAGGAGAAGAACAGATATTTCACGGATCAGAAGCCGGTTTATCTGTCGGAAATCGCCTTGTTGCGACAACCCGTCCGCTCCGGCCAGTTCAAGGCCCTTATCAGAGGCATATCAAAGGCCGGCGGGGATTGTATCATTACCATGGATTCCGACCTGCAGCAGGATCCTGCCGACATCCCGGGGCTTCTGCGCATGATGGAGGCCTGTGACATGGTCTGCGGGGTCCGCGCAACGCGGTACGACGGAATGGCGCGGCGCATCTGCTCGAAAATCGCAAATGGCTTCCGCACCATGATCACCGGCGATTCAACCGTTGACAGCGGCTGCATGTTCAGGGTCATGCGCGCGGCGTGCGTTGCCGCGATAGTGCCCTGCGACGGCCGTTTATTCGGGTGCGAAGGGCTTTTTTTCCCGCTCCTGGTCCGCAGAAAGGGGTTTCGCGTCAGTGAAGCGCCGGTCACCCAACGCAGAAGAGGAAACGGGAAAAGCAGGTATCACCTGGTCCGCGGACGGCTGCTGAGCGGGATTGCGGCGTGTCTGAAGGTCCGGTTTGGAGGGCTGGCGCGATGAAACGGGCATTAAGCCTGCCTCTCGCCTCAGTGGTCTGCATCTGCATGATTGTCCGCCAATAGTGAATGGAGATAAAAACAATGGCCAAATTAGGGGAAATAAATTACCTTGAAAACCTTGGGCCTGCCGGCATACTACATTCGATGAATAAACCGTTTTCAAGCGATGGATACCCTCAGATGCTTACTGAAACAGGGACGATTTGTACCATTCTACCCCCACCGCCTGCGAAGGTTATTGATATCGGGTGCGGCAAGGCGAGCCTGCCCCCGTAGCCTGTACGTCTTTACAAGGTTCGGGACAGAAATTCGTTTAAGTTAAGAAACGGTTCTGGTACGAGTAATATACTCCTGCTTGTTTAGTCTTTCAATACTCTTCCGATAAAAAAAGAGGCCGTGACTTCACTCACAGCCTCCCTGTGTTTTCCTGCACGGCTTCAGGACCGTATTTTCCTGCGTGATGCCGGTCACTCCCGGTGTGCCCAGAAATCGTCGCTGATCACGCTGATCAACCGCTTCATCAGGCTGCCGTATGCTTTTTCCGGATCCTTCGCATTGAAAAAAACATCACCGCCCAGAAGACCGACTGACGCGACCTTTTCGCGGCCTTGGGCAGAATTGGACCAGACGGTGGCCCCGTTCTGCGCATCGAGTAGTTTCGCGGAAAGCGACGCCTCGACGTACGCCGAAACGCCGAGTTCCTGTATCACCGATGAGATGCTCAACGAGGGTTTGACTTTTTCCACATCAAGTTTCCCGGTGATTATGCCGCCGACGCCGTATTTTTGAGCGATGAGTTTGATCGCTTCGATATCGAACTCAGTGCGGCCGACAGAAGCCAGGACATTCTGCATGGTCCCCATTTCGACCACCGGTATGCCCGGTTGGGCTCCCTGCAGGACATTGAGCACCCTCTGCGACGTATATTCAGCCAGGTTCCCTTTCGAGTTCGTCTCAAACTGTACCATACCGAGCGTACCGAAGGGCTTGAGGTCGATTTTTGGTGGCACAAGGACTTTCTGCCCACCGCAACCCAGGAACATCATACTGACAATAAGCCAAGCGGAGACCCTGTACGAGCTCTGCGGTTTCATAGTTCCTCCATGCGGTAAAGGTTCCTGCAGTACTGACGCTTTGACCAAGAAAATATGCTACGCCTTACCGACGCAACAGTAAGGAGGCGTTACCACACAGGTATATCCATCAGCTATCAAGGCAGCCTCTTCCTTTTTAAAAATCAAGGATTATACTCGATCATCCCTGAACATAGTAAACCGTCCTCCCATAGTCCCCAAATACGTCCCTAAATATCCCCGAAAGCGGTGACAGACCGGTATGTATTTTAAAAGAAGCGCATGGTGAAGCCATCAATACCTTTCTCATTGAACCGCGATTGGCTGTGGGGGCTGCTGCTCCTCGCTGCCGCGTTCCTCGCCTACCAGCCGGCATGGAACGGCCGGCCGGTCTGGGACGATGATGCGCACCTGACAACGCCTGAACTCCGGACGGCCGCGGGTCTCGTGCGCATCTGGACACAGCCTGCCGCTGTATCACAGTATTATCCGCTGGCGCACACCGTCTTCTGGGTGGAACATCATCTCTGGGGCGCATCGACCCTCGGTTACCATCTGCTCAATATCCTGCTGCACTTTTTTTCCGCGCTGCTCCTGGTATTGATCGTGCGGAGACTTGGCATACCCGGCAAGGCCGCCTGGCTTGCGGGAGGGA
>JAFGOU010000540.1 GCA_016926315.1 Chitinispirillaceae bacterium | reverse complement strand
GAAGCGTCGCTGCGCACAGAGTTGACCGTCACCATGGACGCCCCGTCGTATGTCCGGCACCTGGCCGGCCTTGCCCGTGATGGCGGGCTTGACGGCATCGTCTGCTCCGCAGCAGACCTTCCTCTGGTCAAGCCGCATCTTCCCGCTTTATTTGAAATCATCACCCCGGGTATCCGCCCGGCAGGATCGTCGGCACATGACCAGAAACGGATTGCGACACCCGCGGAAGCCATCAGGTATGGCGCAACGCTTCTGGTTCTTGGACGGGCAATCACCAGCGCACCGGACCCGGCTGCCGCGGCCAAAGCAGTCCTTGACGAGATCGCCGCACCGTCATTGCCACACCAGTAGCATCGAAAGACTGTTTTTGCGTATTTTTCAGTATATTCCGAATCCGGTTCCCTTTCCCGACAGAGCCTTTTGAAGAAAGCTGCAACCGTGCAAAAAGTCCTTTTTGTCGAACCGCCGCCGACCACCGGGTGGACCGTTGATTCAAAAATATCCAAGGCCGGCCGGAGACACCCCTGTCTCAACGAAACCGGCGAGCAGACGTACAGCTACCAGAACCTCTCCTGCGCCGCGGTCCTTAGGCAACAGGGATATGACGTCCACTACCTCCACTGTCCGACCATGCGGCTCGACCTTGCCATGACCGTGGCGAAGATTTCTGAGATCACCCCATCCGCTGTCGTCATCATGAAGGAGCATATCAACGCGCCGGTGGCCGAAGAGGTGAGCGAGGCGGCACGAAAGACGGGTGCCATCGTCGTGTGGGCCGGACCGTTCGTTACCGCGCTGCACCAGGAAGAAATCTCGAAACCGTGCGTTGATTACATCTTGCGAAAAGAGTGGGACTATGCGGTCGCCGAATTGCTGATTGCCGTGAAAGACAACCTTCCGCTGACCGGCGTCACCGGATTGACATGGAAGAAATCGTCAGGCGAAGTGGTCATCAATCCCGACCGGCCCGGAATCGGTGACCTCGACGCCCTTCCCCTCCCTGCTTACGACCTTCTCGACCTCGGCGTCTTTTACGAAAGCGTATTTGTGCGGTTTCCCGCGGCCACCATGATCACCTCGCGCGGCTGCCCCTACCATTGTGTGTTCTGCAGCTACCCCCAGACCATCTACAGCCACGTTTTCCGCGCCATGTCGCCGGAGCGGGTCCTGCGCGAGGTCAAATATCTTGTCGAAGACCTCGGCGTCAGGGAGATCCGCATCGATGACGATACCTTCAATATCGACGCCGATCGCGCTATTGCCATCTGCAAACTCCTTGCCGCGGAAAAGCTCGACATGACCTTTTCGGTGCAGTGCCGTCCAAAGCTCCTGACCGACGAACAGGCGCGCTGGCTTAAAAAGGCCGGATGCAGAATGGTGCTCTTCGGCATCGAGGCGGGGAATGAAGAGGTCCTTCGGCAGATGAAAAAAAACACCACCAAGGACGAACTCCGCCGCGGCGTCCACATCGCCAAAAAAAACGGGCTCGACGTGCTCAACTGCGTCATGCTCGGCTTTTACTGGGACACTAAGGAGACGGTCGAGGAAACCATTCGTTTCGCCTTCGAACTCAATGCGGAATTCACCCAGGTCTCAACGCCTACACCGCTGCCCGGAACCGAATATTACCGGCTCCTCGAAGAAAAAAATTGCTTTCTTACCAAAGAGTGGGACAAACACGACAGCGTTCATCACTCCTCGGTCCGTCTCCCCTCTCTGACCAACGAAGATCTGAACCATTTTCTGGCGTCGTTTTACCGGCGTTACTACCGGCGGCCCGCCTATCTCTGGATGATGTTCCTGCGGATGTTCAGGTCGTGGGGAAATTTTACGCAGAGCCTGCGTAAATTCACCGTCCTGTTCACCAAATAGCGCGTGCGCATGAAACTGCTGCTCGTCTCCCCCTTTACCAGTCAGAGCGGCAGCGCGATCAGGTTCTGGAACATCGCGCTCCGTCTGCGCGACGGCGGATATACGGTCGTGTATATCGACCGCGGCAGCAGAACGGGGCGTCCTCTTTTCAAAAAGGAAGGTATCGTCTATCGTACCGGTCCGACCGTTTCTCCGCTCGCGCTCGACATCCTCCTCTCCACCCTGTTCAACCTGTTCATGCTGCTGCGCCATGCCGATTGCGGTCTGTTCTACGCGCTCAAACCGGCGCCGAACAACTGCATACCGGCCCTTTTCGCCCGCCTGGCGGGGAAAAAAACCATGCTCGATATCGACGATCTTGATTACGAATATCTGCCGCCGGGATTGAAGAAAACCGCGTCCCGTGTCTTCTTCAGGTTTTTCCCCCGCTTCTTCCCCCTGATCACCTGCCACACGCCGCGCCTGCTTGCCTATTGCAGGGAAAACCTCCGGATTCCGGATCATCGTCTCTATTTTCTCGCCCAGGGCGTATCGCAGGAGTTTCTCAGGATCAACATTCTTGAACACCCGTCCATGAAAAAATCAATCCTGTATGTCGCGACGCTCGGCATCACCTCTGATTTCGATGATTGCATTCCCCTGCTCGACCGCGTCTGCGCCGCGCACCCGGACGCGACCGTGACCGTCGTCGGTGACGGCGTTCGGCGTCCGTTGTTTGAGGATTCGGTCAAAAACCGCGGCCTGAGCCGGTCGGTGACCTTCATCGGCCAGGTGGAGCACGGCAAGCTGCCGGAAATCATGGCCGCGCATTATGTCGGTATCAACTACCTGCGGCCGGGTCTCGTCAACGACTGCCGCGCCATTCTGAAACTCCGGGAGTATCTTGCCTGCGGCCTGTCGGTTGTCTGCAATGAATGCGGCGACGCGGAGCTCTTCAAAGAGGTCGCTTTTGTGGAAAAGGATATCGCTGATATGGAAAAACGCCTTGTCGAACTCCTCCATCGACCTGGTGATAAAAACGTCGCCGGGAGGGCGTTCATCGAGCGGCACTTTTCCTGGAAAACGATTATCGACGATTTCACTGTAACGCTAGTGGAAAAAAAGGTCCTTTCCTGGAGGGAAAATCACTGATGCGGATCGGTGTCGACATCAAGGCCTTTAAGAACGGCACGACCGGGATCGCGCGGTATCTTCGGTCAATCCTTGATGCATTACAGAAGCTTGACGAGGAAAACGACTACCTCCTGTTCTCCTGCGCCCCGTCTGACTATGTTCTGTCCAACCCCCGCTGGAAAAAAAGTACCACCCCCTGGCGCTTGCCCGGCATTCTCTGGCAGCAGTTCGTTCTGCCCGGCCTTTTGAAAAAACACCGGATCGACGTTCTTTGGGCGCCGGAGCAGGTGTGTCCGGTTTTTTTTTCCGGTGCCACCAGGGTGATCACCACGGTATATGACCTCACGTTTTTGCGCTTCCCCGAGACGTGTGTCTGGTCAAACCGCTGGATTCAGAAGCTTCTTTTCCCGCTCACCATCTCCCGCTCAAATACGCTTGCCCCAATTTCAGATTTTGTCGGGGCCGAGGTGAACCGCTACTATCCCCGGCGAGTTCATATGACCGGCCTGGTTACCGTTCCCTGCTGCGGCCAGGGTTGGTCTGTTCCTGCCGGATACGACCCTTCGAAGAGAGGCGATTTTCTCTTTTTCGCCGGAAACCTTGAGCCGCGAAAAAACCTGGTCCGCCTCGTCAAGGCGCTGGAAATGCTTTCCGAAACCATGGGGATGACCGTTCCTTTACATCTGGCCGGTCCCTCGGGGTGGAAAAACAAAACCCTTCTTTCGCTCATTGCTCAAAGCCCCGTCAGAAACGCCGTACGGCACCTCGGATATATTTCAGAAAAGGCGCTCAAACAGGAATACCTCACCTGTAAGGCGCTCGTCTACCCGTCGCTCTACGAAGGTTTCGGCCTGCCGGTGCTAGAGGCTCTGTCGCTCGACTGTTTGGTGTTGACCTCGCGGGGTACCGTGATGCAGGAAATCGCCGGCGACGCCGCCCTGTATTTCGATGCGCAGGACACCACCAGTATCGCCGATGCAATTCAGTTCGTGTACGATCCGCGGTTTGACCGCGACCGTTCGCTGCGCCTGCGTTTTTCTGTTATCACTCGTTATTCGTGGGAAAAAAGCGCGGCCATACTGCTCGATATTTTTCTAAAAGCCATTGGATAATCAGTTCCCATCATTTTTTTCTTGCTACAGACCGGAACACTTCTGGATACAATTCTTCAAAGGTGTTATAAGGGAATAAAAAAGCGATATCTTCTTTTATGGGATATCTTTTTCGGCAACTGCCGCAAATAATCGTCCCCTCTTTTCGGGTCAGCGGGATTTCTTTTCGTTCAGCTAAACAAGAGGGGCAAATCAACAATTCTCCTACCGGTTTACTCACATCAGCAGGATGCCCCTCCTTTTGACATAAACCAGAAATAACACCGCCAGCGAGATAGGCAAGAAGGTAATTAATCGTCTTTCCTGCTTTATACAGATCGGCGCCAATATTACGTAAGGTTTTAATGGTGACCTCTTTTTTTGCGAAAATCCCCAATGCCCTTTTCCACGTCCCGAGAGAAATGGCGTCATTCTCAACGATCCCGAACCCTTCCTCATTGTTCAATTCCCGGGAAAAAAAACAATCAATCCATTTTCTAATTCTTCCCGCATGCAACGACTCCTTCGCATAGACTTTTCTATTATAAAGGTCAATGTGAAGTACTTTTTTATACGGCTCTTCATCAAAGAAAAAATATCCCCCGCGTGCAAGTACTCTATATACCTCTTTCAACACAATTCCCGGATCGGGAAAATGATGAAGAAACTGATAACAAAAAACAAAGGGCAGAGAATCCCTTGAAAACGGTAAATAATGAACGTCACAGCATATGCGAATCGGGTTTTTCCCAAAATGAAATACGTTTCGATAGTGGCCGCAGCTTTTCAACATGTCAAAAGAGAGGTCTGTTGCCGCTCCGCTCAGCCCCAATTCATTATCCATTACGAGCGATCGTTGACATCGTTCTGCGCCAAGTTCAACATACGGCGATAACAAGATGTTCTGCTTTTCGAGCATTTCCATCTGCTCGCGGGTTTTTTTAATCCTGTCGAGCAATATTGCTTCTATCTCCTGTGACGAGAATTCATCCTTAAAATGCATTTTTCCTTCAACTTGTTGAGATACGAGTCTCTTCCGAAATTCGATCTCTCCTTTCTGTGCTCGTAATGCCTGTTTTTGCATTCTTCAGATCCTTTTCGCTTAACCTTTTTTAGCCGATACTACACAAATTATATCGGGATTAGGTACGGTAAAAGGATTCTTCGTACCTTTTTCTTGGCCCTTGCAGGCTTCCATAGCGTATCTTATTTACACCAGCTTAGCTGGATATGCGTCCATTGCTTCCGGAAACGTTGTCCCGGGAGTACTCATACATAATCGGTGATCTCATAAGAAATGTGTTCCAACCCTCTCGTTTCCATCGTCGTGCTTAATTGGAATGGCGCGACGATCTTTCCCCCATGCCTGGAATCCCTTGCCCGCCTTGAGTATCGCCCTTACGAGGTTCTTTTCGTCGATAACGGATCAACGGACGGTTCGGTACCCTTGGCGCGTACTTTTCCCAAGGTCTCCATTGTCGAGAACAAACAAAACCTCGGGTATGCAGCAGGGAATAACCAAGCCCTCCTCCACATCCACAGGAACAGCGCTTTCGTTTGTTTTCTCAACAATGATGTCGTCGTTACACCGTCGTGGCTTAACGAGGTTGTACGCTATTTGCAGGACATTCCTTCGGTTGGGGTTGTCGCCTCCAGGAACATGAACTATTACAACAGGGAAATAATAGACGGTTTATACCACTGCATTGTGCAATATTTTTCTCTTGCCCGATTCGGCTGGGGTTTGCCTTGCCGCGAAGATCCTCTCTTCAACAAGCCAGGCTATGTCCTGAGTGCGCTTGGCGCTTCTGCGGTGTATCGAACCGCTTTGGTTCGTTCTCTGGGCGGTTTTGACGAGTCGTTTTTCGCGTATTGGGAAGATGCCGATTTATGCATGAGGATCAATAACAGCGGTTTTCGCTGTCTCTATGTTCCCTCTGCGGTCGTTTATCACATGGATCAGGCAAGCTTCAAGAAAGACTCTTCTTTTTCCTATTACCTTGGCGAAAGAAACCGGTTGTTTTTTATAAGAAAAAATTTCCCTCTTTCATTTATCGTCGCCCGTTTGGGTGATATTCTCCGTGAAGATTTGCGATCGATTAAATGCTGCCTTCATAAAGACCGCGATTTGAAGGTTTTTTTAAAAGCCCGTCGGGATTCCATCGTGCGTATTGGAAACTATCGTTATGCCGGCAGCAAAGGCTCTTTTGATTCTTCTTATATACAGAAAATCATTACATCAAAAAAACTTCCCTTATAATCCGGTTCCAGTCATTTCCGATCGCATTACCTCTGCAGAATGTTTCCAGTCGAATTGGTCCAACACCTTCTTCCGGTGGCAAAGAATACTCGTTCGGTCAAAGTTCGGCCGGTATAGTTCCTGTATTCTCCCGGCACAATCGACCGGGTCGTACGGATCGAAATACAGTGCCGCATCCCCGCAAATTTCCTGCATTACCGTATTTTTAGATGTTAACACCATGCAATCGAGCGACAACGCCTCCAGCACCGGCATGCCGAATCCTTCATACAGTGATGGGTAGACCAGCGCCTTGCAGGTGAGGTATTCCCTTTTAAGCTCCTCTTCGGAAATAAATCCAAGATGATGAATCGATTCTTTAATAGGGCTGTTCGCTATCATAGAAAGAAGTGTGTGGTTTTTCCATCCTGCCGGACCGGCCAGATGTAAAGGAACGGTCAAACCGTCCCTTTCCTGAAGCTCCTTAAGCGCGCGAACGAGGCAAACGAGGTTTTTCCGGGGTTCAAGGTTCCCGGCAAAAAATAAAAACTCTTTCCGGTTTTGTTCGTGGTACGATTCTGGCAATTGCCATGAG
>JAFGOU010000539.1 GCA_016926315.1 Chitinispirillaceae bacterium | reverse complement strand
TGCCGAACTGATTGACATACTGGATGCCGATAAGCTCCGCGGTATGTTTCGAGAGGCCGTAGAAATCGGTCGGGCGGCAGGGGGTGGCTTCGGTGATGGGCCGGTCAAAGCGGTGCGCGCCGTACTGTTTGGCCGATCCCACGAGTAGCGTACGGGCCGAGGGGCATGATTGCCGCACCGCGTCGAGTAGCGATGCGGTTCCCATAATGTTGACATTAAGCGCATGGCGGGGGGAAAGATCGGCTTCGGACGGCGTACTGACCGCGGCAAGATGAAATATCCAGTCCGGCTTGAAGGTGTGCAGAAGCTCCGAAAGCACTCCGGTGTCGAGCAGATCACCTTCAAAATAGGTGCAATTTGGCGCGTCGCAGGTCGGCCAGCGGTCGAGACCGGCGACTGAAAAGCCCGTTTTCCTGAGATGATCCGAGAGAAATTTCCCCACAAAGCCGGTGATGCCGGTGATGAACGCTTTTTTGGAAGGGGAGGGCATTGCCATAATGTACGTTTTTATCCCTGTCGCGTCAAGGAAGATGCGGTCCGCCGGTATGGGTAAAATGAACCGGCGGCAATGGTTTGGCAGTGCGTGCCGGCAGTCGTTTCTTTTTTCGTGCCACATACCGTTCAAAAGACGTTTCATCGGTGAAAAGAATCTTGTAAGGCGAGGTTTTATCCTCAAATTCGCAAAAGTCGTTCTTTCCTGGGTATTCCCTGCAGATATCGGGCCGTTTTTTGTAAATCGCGCAGCCCTTTTTTCTCAAATGGCGGCAGACGAGGGGGATTTCGATAAGCCAATCGCCGCTGTGGTCGATGCCGACTTTGACGGTTTCATGCATCAGGTACCAGCGGATATTATCGAAATCGGCCTTTCGCGTGGGCACATCGAGCTCAAGGGCGATGTGGCGGCAGCAGAGACCGTTGCATGCCTGGCAAGGCGGCTGAGGTTTTTTTTGAACGGATTTCCGCTTCATTATTCTTCTTCTCCGGAATATAGGGTGTTTCAACGGGAACAGAAATTAATTGATTCACTTCGGGTGAAGTTGTTCCTAATGATTAAAACAGGAAGGTACCAGGGTATGGATCGCCTCCATCACCTCGTCAATGCTTGTTTCGGTGATACATTCACGGCGGCATGTTGGTTCTCCGGCCGATGCTCTATGACAGGGTGCGCAGTGCGTTTTATGGTCGATCACCGTTACCCGTTCTCCGCGCGGCGCCCATACGACAGGATCAGACGGTCCGAAGAGTGCAACGACCGGACACCCCACCGCCGCTGCCAGGTGGGTTATACCGCTGTCGTTTCCGAGGTAGAGGCGGCTCCGGTGGAGCAGGGCGGCAATATCCGGAAGAGGAAGGTTTTTTACGTATTGATCGGGTGCCTTGACGTTCAACCCGGTTTCCGCGGCTCCCCCAAGCCAGACGATTACATTTCCCTGCTGACGCAACCGGTCGCTTACCTCCCTGAACCGCTCGATCGGCCAGTTTTTCCTGGGACTTCCGCTGCCCGGATGAATGGTAATAAACGGACGATCAAAGGAAACAATCTGTTCCGATGTCCGGATTGCCCCTGGTGAAACCGTGACCCGGGGAATCCTGTCGTTTGCAGCAAGGGTGGTTGGATCGATGAATAGAGAGAGGTGATGGTCTACCACATGGAGGTCCCGGTCTGGAAAGGGTTCCTGAGTATATACCGTCTTAATTTCCGATGCCCGGACATTGCGTACCATTGGCGAATCATCGGCGGAAAAGATCACTGCTGTTGAAAAGCCGGACAACAGAGCGCCGGCTTCAGGCGAAAACCGGTCGTGGAAAAGCGGCAGCCAGGCTCGATCATCAAGGTCAATACCTGCATCGATCACGCCGCTCTCAATCGCCAGTGCGACAAATTCAGGTTTGCCGAACAGGGTGAGACTATCGCCGCGTTCCCTGAGGTATCGCAGCGCCGGAAGGGTGGTAATAAAATCACCGAGAGCGCCGGTGTGGTAGATAAGCGTCGCCACCCGGTCAACCGCCTGATGGGGAGAAATAGCCGGCAGCCTGCGTCAGATCTGTTTCCGGATACCGGTCCATCAATCCAGCGACCGTTTTCCGCATTCGTTCGAAAAATGCACGGGCAGAAGGGGTGTCCGGATTCTGAATGCGATGGCCCATGGCGCTGAGTACCGGTTCGAACGCTTTTATAAATGAGGCGGACCGTTCGTCGATACAGGATTCACAGAATCGTTGCCATATATAAGCGATTGCGGTCTCTCCGGGGTGTGCCATGTCCTCGGCATAGAATCGGTAGTCGCGGAGTTCGTCCATCACGATCTCCCAAGCGGGAAAATAGTACACCTGGGTGAATGATGACTCGAGTTCATGCACCGCGTCGATAAGCCGCGCCTTGCTCACGCTGTTTTCATGCGGATCGTCTCGGAGATGGCGTACCGGGCTTACGGTAAGTATGATCCTGAGCCCGGGTCGCCGGGACAGGAGATCGGTGAAAAGCCGCCGGTATAGGTCGGCGATCTCGATGGACGATGTCAATGTTCTCTCGAATGCGGAACCCGGGATTTTGTGACAGTTCGCCACGATGCGTTCCGTATTCAGATGCCGGTAGAACGCGGCGCTCCCGAAGGTCAGCATGAGATAATCCGCGTTTTTCATCACGCTGACTGCCCGGTCGAACGATTCATTCATTCCATGGAGAACGGATTCCGGATCGCTGCCGCTGAATGTTGAGTGGTGCTCGAAACCGTGCCAGCGGCCGTCGTGAAACAACAGGTCCTTTTCGCTGAACCGCTTGTTTTCGAGCAGGCGCCTGATAAGAATCTCTATTGACAAGGGATTGAACAGCGTGCCGGTGGGATTGCAGAGCGAAATAAAACGATACGATTCGAGCCGGTTGCCGATGTGTTCGGCAAAACAGGAGCCGATGCCGAGCAGATGAGAAGTGTGGGAGAGGGGGGGCGTCAGCCGAGCAACAGGGATAACGGTTCTGAAAGGTGGGGAGATCATTTTTGCCGTCGTTGCCATAAAAACCACCTGTCAATCGAGCCCTGCGGTCAATTTGCCGTCCATGATGACCAGGCCTTTGAAGAATTCACCGGGGGTGCCGGAGGTTTTAAACGACCGTGGACCCTTTCCCGTTCCGATATAATAACCGACAAGGTAAGCGATATCGCCGGCACCCAGTTCCTGTTGCTCGACCTGAACGGCGAGCGTATCGAGCCGGCAGTTTTTCCACAGACCCGGTGCATTCCGCGTGCCTCCGGGGAGATAATACAACCCCTTGGTTTGCCCAAAAATGAATTGAAATACCAGATGCGTGCCGATACTTGCCCAGAACGACGGGCATTGGACATCCCGGATACGCTGCTGCGATGATGCGAATGATTCGCGCAGTGACCCGCTGCAGAAATCGAGCGAACCGCCGGTCCAGAGGTCGTTAACCATATAAACGGGAGAAAGGTACTGCTCGTAGAGCGTTGCCGGCGTATCGGCGGTGATCCGGTCGAGGACAATGAGGCCCTCGTCGCCCCAGGTAAGCACCCGCAGATCGCGGTGCATGATCTGTTCGCCGGTGTCGCCGTAGTAGCGGATGCGGCCATAGGTGTTGAAGCCGTCGCGCACGATGCGGTCGTGGTGAAAAGCAACGTCCCAGGTATGGATTTGCCTGCCTGCCCGCGGTATTCCAAGGAGTCCCGCCTTGACCGGCATGAGGAGTTCCGGCTGGGAATGGACACAGAATCCCACGATGGGGTGTCCGCCGATCGCTTTCCAGGCCATGCTGCGGGTGGTACGGATGTTGCGCCGGTAGCAGACT
>JAFGOU010000538.1 GCA_016926315.1 Chitinispirillaceae bacterium | reverse complement strand
GCGGTCGATAAAACGGGCGGGTAAAACGACCGCTGTTTTGCCGATCCGTCCGGGGAAATGATTCGTGTTCCCGGTTACCAGGAATTCCGCATTCCCCCACAGCGCGACTTCGGCAAAGGGAAGATCATCGGGATCGACCAGTGAGATGGAAAACGGCAAAGCGGTCACCGGCACGGCAATATCTTCAAGAAATTCTATGAGATGTTTTATTTTTTCAGGATCGAATTGAAATCGCGGCCGCTGCAAAACGTCCCCGTATTCCGACATAATCCGCGGATCGATCCCTATCGCCACTTTTTCCTGAAGTACCAATCGAAGGACTGCTGCAGGCGTACCATGGGGGTTGAGGAGTGCGGACACAATGACATTGGTGTCCACGACGATCAGCACCGGTTCCTCCGCCGGCGCGCGGCCTTTATTTCCGTGGTGATATCTTCGAGCGTCATGGTATCGTTGCGCCTGCGCAGCGATTCTGACTGAAGGAAGGAAACGGCTTCGAGCGCGCCTGCTTTTCTGATGGAGCGGATCGTCGATTCCAGTGTTTGTTCCGAAACCGGGGTGAGAAGCGCAATGGGCTTTCCGTTGGACGTGAGGACCATCTCCCTGGATTTGCCGAGTTCTTTCCAAACGAATGCCGGCCGACTTCGAAAATCACGAACGGTGATGAATTTCACGGGAACCTCCTTTTTGAATCTGACCGATAAGTAAAATATACCATTGTCACACGATTGTCACCCACAAAAATCTCCTCGGAACGTCACTGGAAACACCCTTCCCCCGACGTATTTTCCCCTCCCATGACTTCCCCAGCCTCCCCCATTGCCACCTCCCGCGCAATCCGCTTCCTTGTTATGCACCTCAGAAGGCATGCATTCTCGCTCCTTCTGGGTTTTATTGTCCTTATCGGCGTCGACCTGCTGCAGCTCGTCATTCCGCGTATCATCCAGCAAACCCTCGACAGCCTGAGCAACGCGACCTACGATCAAAAACTGGTCGTGACCAACACCCTGCTCATACTGCTCTTTGCCGGGGCCATGGTGCTCCTGCGTTTCCTGTGGCGGCTTTTTATCGTCAAACCGTCGCGCCTGATTGAAGAGCGGATGCGCAACGACCTGTTCGGCCACATTGAAAAACTCAGCGCCCCGTTCTTCAACCGGACGAAAACCGGCGATCTTATGGCGCTTTTTGTCAACGACATCGGCGCAATCCGCATGGCAACGGGAATGGCGCTTATCGGCCTCTTTGACGCGATTTTCATGAGCGCCATGTCGCTCGCCTTCATGATCGCCATAAGCCCGCGGCTGACCCTTGTCACCGCGGCACCGCTGCCCGCCGTTATTTTACTGTTCACCAAGGCCGGGGGTCTCATCCAGCGCCGGTTTACCGCGGTGCAGGAGTCGTTTGCGACCATATCATCCCATACCCAGGAGTCTTTTTCCGGTATCCGGGTCTTAAAAAGTTTTGCGCAGGAGCCGGCCGAACTTGCCATCCTGGAACAACGATGCAACACCTATGTCAAAGAAAACCTTGCTCTCACAAAGGTATGGGGGCTGATATTTCCGGCCATCACCCTGCTTGCCTCGTTTTCCTACAGTCTCCTGCTTCTGTACGGATCGCGGCTCGTCATCCAGAATGACCTGACCATCGGCGAATTTATCTCCTTTACTTTTTACATAAATATGCTGGTCTGGCCCATGGTGGCGACCGGATGGGTCTTCAACCTGTTCCAGCGCGGTATAGCCTCTGCGAAACGGGTTCTAGAAATTGTCGATTCCGAACCGGATGTTCGGGTCGAATCCGCGCATACTTCTCAATCCGTTCCGATACACGGAACCCTCGAATTTCGAAACTGCACCTTTCGATACGGACCGGAACTGACGGCGGTCCTCCGCGACATCAGCCTGACGGTGCCGGCAGGATCGTCACTGGGTATCATTGGCAGACCGGGTTCGGGAAAAAGCACGCTGCTCTCCCTGTTGTTCCACCAGTATCCTCTCGACAGAGGTATGCTGTTTATCGACGGCCGCGACATCAACGACCTTCCGCTCGAAACACTGCGCGGCTCCATTGCGTACGTACCGCAGGATTCGTTCCTTTTTTCCGATACCATTGCCTCAAATATCGGTTTTTCGGCGGAGGCGGCAAAGGCAACGCGCCCGGCAATCGAACAGGCGGCAGCGCTTGCCGACATTCAACGCGATATTTCAACCTTTCCCCTGGGCTATGAAACCCGGATCGGCGAACGCGGGGTCACGCTCTCCGGCGGGCAGAAACAGAGGGTGGCTATCGCCCGAGCGCTCATGGCGGAATCGGCGCGCATCCTGCTCCTTGACGACGCCCTCTCTTCGGTCGACGCTGGGACCGAGGAAAAGATCCTTTCCAATATCCGGCCGGTTTTGCGCGGAATAACCTCCATTCTTATCGCACACCGAATATCAACCATCAAGCGGTGCGACCATATCGTCGTTATCGATGAAGGAACCATTATCGAGCAGGGTGACCATGAACGACTGGTCGCTGCCAACGGCTTTTACCGGAAGCTCTACGATCTTCAACGGATCAAAGGACTGGCCTGATGTCGACCTATTTCGAAGAAGACTCACCTTCAGCCACCATCCTTAACTTTGAGGTCGTACGACTCCTGTTTTCCTACCTGTTGCGCTATCGCAGTTACCTTTTCTGGGCGCTCCTTATCGTGTCGGTGATCACCGCGACTAAGCTCGTGGTCCCCTTTGCCTCGGGCGGTGTGATCGACCGGTACATAATAAAAAACGGTCTGACCGTCAACGTACTTGACGAAAAGATTCTTTTACAGCACCCTCGCGAATTCATATCCGCCTATCGCCGCGCCGTCCCGCTTGGCGACGACACCCGCTTTATTCCCCAGTATCGGTTAAGAAAACTGTCCACGCGGGAGATTGTCTCGCTCAAGGAGCAGGAAATCCTTGATCGTGAATCCCGAATCCTCATCGAATCGCCGCGACTCACTCCGGAGTCAGAGAAAAAGGTACGCACGGAGATTGCCAAAGGGGAGATCGTCTCCTGTGGAAACGGGCGATACCTTTTCAGTCCTGTCGCTCTCGGGGCTTTCACCACACGCGAGATGGCCGGTCTCCGCGCCCACGACCTGCAATACGTCGTCTATGCTGTCCTTGGAATCGTCGCTCTTTTCCTTGTCCAGTTCGGAGCGTCCTACCTGCAGATCATCGCGCTTATGAAGCTTTCACAATTCGCCATGCGCGACCTGCGGCTCGATCTCTACCGGCATATGGTTTCGCTCGAGCTGGATTATCTCGACAAGAATCCGGTCGGCCGTCTTGTCAACCGTGTCACCAATGACATCGAAACGCTCAACGAAATGTTCAGCACCGTGGTGGTGACCCTGTTTCAGGATTTCATCATCATGGCCGGCGTGATGATCGTGATGTTTTGTACCGACGCATCCCTTGCGCTGATCGTAAGCGCGAGTTTTCCGTTCCTCGCGATTATCATTTTCGTTTTCCGGGGAAGAGCCCGGGCCGCCTACCGCCGAATCCGTACCAAAATTGCGCACCTCAACTCCTTTCTTAATGAAAACATCACCGGGATCAGAATCATTCAGGTGTTCAGACGTGAAGGACGACAACGCCGCTTATTTAATGAGATCAACCACGATGCGTATCTCGCCAATATCCAGCAGCTGATGATTTATGCGGTGTTCAGGCCATCCATCGACTTCTTCCGCTGGATCGTCGTTGCCGCAATCATCTTTTTCGGCGCGCAGGCGCTGGTCCATGCCTCGCTTTCCTACGGCGTGATCGTCATGTTTCTCGCCTATATCGCCAACCTGTTCGAACCCCTTGGAGACATGGCGGAAAAATTCGACATTATGCAGAGCGCCAACGCCGCCGGGGAAAAAATCCTCGCCATGTTCAAGGCAAATGCGATTTCGGAGGCTGACGACGCTGCTTCAAGCGCACCGGGCACCGTTAACCGGGTCCTGCGATCGAATGGTGAAATCCGGTTTGACAATGTCTGGGCAGCGTATAAGGAAAAGGAATGGGTGCTGCGCGGCGTGTCGTTC
>JAFGOU010000537.1 GCA_016926315.1 Chitinispirillaceae bacterium | reverse complement strand
TGGAAGGGTCCTCTGCCGATGGCGGCGCCGCCGGCCGGCGGGATACCCGCTGGCGTCAGGGAGATACCGCTTCTCCGTTATGATGCGAATCGGAACAGCAAGGTTGATGATGAAGACTATTTTCTTGCGGCAGTGACCGGGCTCTCCGACTGGCGCTATGACCAGAACAGGGGAGAGTGGCGGGTTGCGGTCGATCCCTATGACGATAACCGGACCTACTGGCTTGCGCTCAGATCATCCGGGGCCGGCGCGACCATGGGAACGTACCTTCAGCCGACGGGCTCCCCGGACACCGCTGATACCTTTGTCAACCGTATCGCCTTCAAGCAGTCCGAGCTCAAATTTATCAGGATCGACGAAGAGGGTATTCCCCGCGAGGATGATGCGCTCGGTTTTGTCTGGGTGGCCCTCAAGGCCAGCAACCGCGAATTTCGTTTTTCCCTCGATCTGCCGTATTGCGATACGACCGAGGGCGGGAGCATCCGTTTTGTCCCGTTTGACTGGAAAGACGGGTCGGTTACGGTAAATGCCTCGGTCGGTACCGGTGTGGTCTGCACCGATTGTCAGATGGATGCCGAGTACCCGGTCGCGCGCTGGGGCGACCGGTGGTTGCGCATGGTCATGACCAACCCCAGCACACGCTATTACCTGCAGCTCGACCATATCCGGGTGAGTTACCGCCAGCGTCTCTCCGCCGGTTACGATACGGTCCGGACCCAGGTTTTTTCGAAGGTCGATTCCTTCCCCGTGACCTATCGCCTCTCGAACATCAACCGGAAGGCGATCTGTATTATCAGGGTGCCTGAAAACGAGGACTCGATCACCCTGATTGATACCGTGCGCAACAGCGATCAGTACTCATGGAGTGATTCGGACAGCACGGGTGTACGCTATTTTATCGCCGGCGAGAGCGGTTTGATCAGACTCGGCGATACCGCGTTCCAGACTCGCCGGCGCTCCGCGGCCTCGGGATTTTTCGCTTCAAACCTTCGCAACGTAAACAACGAGGCCGACTATATCATCGTGGCGCCGGCCGTATTCCGCGCCCAGGCGCTGCGGCTTGCGGAACATAAATCGAGACACGGATTTTCGCACCCGCGCGTCGTTTCGGTGGAGGATATCTATACCGATTTTTCCGGCGGCAATCTCGATCCCACGGCCATACGGAATTTTCTTGCTTTTGCCCAGCGGAACTGGAAGAGCGGTGACCGGTTTGACTACGCGCTGCTCATGGGCTCGGGCCACTACGATTTCAAACAGGTCAAGACCGCCGAACCGAACCATATCGTTCCCGCGGAAGTGACCGGGTTCAGTTACCCGTTTTCCATCGGGATGAACTGCGTTGATGATTATTATGCCTACCTGGGCGTCAAAGATACCAGCGCGATGTCGATTGCGCTGGGTCGGCTTCCCTGCGCAAATGAAGGCGAAGCGGCGGTCATGGTCGATAAGATCATCGCAACTGAAGACAGCCGCAGCGCCGACTGGGGGTCCTGGCGAAACGGTGTTCTCCTGGTCGCTGACGATGATATGCAGGGTCCGAAAGAGGATGCGATCAGAGGGGATAACGGGCACCATGTCTCGTCCGAGCGGATGGAGGCCGTTATCGAGCGCCTCAAACCATCGGTAAGCGTCAGAAAGACGTATCTGTTCGATTATGAATGGAACTCGAACTGGGAGAAGCCCGACGCTTCACGCGCCATGATCAACGAGATCAACGGCGGAGTCGGCTATGTCAATTATTTCGGGCATGGATCCGAAATCTACTGGGCCGACGAGCACATCCTCTCTTCCGACATCGTCTCGCAGATGAACAATGAGAAGCGATATCCGATTTTTTCCTCCTTCTCGTGCTCAGTGGGAAAATTCGATCTGCCGGGGAACGTTTCTCTCGGGGAACATCTTCTCAAGCTGCATGGCGCCGGTGCGATTGCTTCATTGGCCGGAACCCGCAGCGCCTCGGCCGCAGGAAACGAAATGCTTGCGCTGGACATCTATCAGGCGCTTTTCGACACGCTTGAAAACCTGAGCGTCGGCATGGCGGTCATGAAAGGAAAATCCCTGCATTATGACATTAACAGCCTTATTTATGTCCTGTTCGGCGACCCCTCGATCAAGCTTGTCAGGCCTGAACGGAACGTTCACCTTGAAGTGGTCGATTCCGCCGGCACGCCCCGGGACACCTTCATGGCGCTCGAACAGATCAGGGTGCGAGGGTCCATTCGTAACGGGCAGGGAGAGGTTGACCGGGATTTCGGGAGCCTTGAACAGGCATATGTCCAGATCGGGATTTTCAACGCTCCGGAGTTGGCCAGGAGAAAAGACAACGGGAAAGACCAGACCGTCAAGTACCTGCAGCCGGGGAAACCGGTTTTTTCAGGGAAGCTTTCCGTGCGAAACGGCGGTTTTGAGCAATCGTTGATACTGCCGCCGAACCTCTCCTTTAACAAACCGGGTACGAAACTGTCGGCGTTTGCCTGGGAGGGCCCGAAAAACGCATTGGGATGCAAAAAAACGCTGGTCTTCAATGGAACCAAGTTACAGGAACAGACGAATGATTCGCTAGGTCCGCGTATCACTATCCGTCCGGTGTATGAGGTAAGCAACATGCTTTCGACGTCGGCATCATTTTCCGACCGGATCACCTCGTCGCTCCCGCTGAACTGCGAAATCGAACTTTACGATACAAGCGGCATCAATGTCATGGGAAGCGGGCCCGACGAAGGACTCACCATGGAAATCCCGACGGTCATGGCGCGGCGGAATATCAACCATAAATTTCAGTTCGCGGAAGGGGACTTCCGGCGAGGGAACGCGGTGCTGTCCTTTGAGGAAAAGTCCATGAAAACCGGGACGTATGAACTGATCGTCACATCCCAGGACCTTCTTGGGTACACCGCCAAGGCGGTTTTTTCGCTGGAGATAACCGACGAGAACGAGCCCGTGTTGGACCGTGTATTCAATACGCCAAACCCGGTGCGCATGGGTCAGACCACCCGGTTTTTCTTCTATCCATCGACGCAGCAGCCCTTTCTTAATGCACGTTTTATGGTGAAAATCTACACCCTGAGCGGCAGGCTGCTCAAGGTGTTCAAGGATGCGCGAAACGGGGAGGTCTGGGACCTGCGGGACCAGAGCGGGTATCCGCTGCCGCCCAATATCTACCTGTTCCAGGTATCGGGATATTACAACACCGGAAAACAGGTTGCCAGCAAGATACAGAAACTTGTCATTCACCCGCCCCGCTGATCACCAGAAAGGTATGGTGGACGGGCTGCTTGCTCCTATTCCCGGGTGGGAAGGGAGGGCTATCGGGTCATTTCTACGAGGGTGGCGAGCGCGTTGACGGCGGCATCAATGCCGTTACCGGAAACGGCTGAGATGGAATGCCACCCTTCAGGAAGGTCCACCGTGGTCCCGGGAGGGAGCAGATCGGTTTTGGTAAGGATGAAACAGGACGGTTTCACGGCAAGGTCCGGGCTGTAGTGCTTCAACTCATTCCGGAGCTGTTCGGCCTCCCTGCATGGGTCCGGCGACGAGCAGTCGATGAGAAAGGCCAGGACTTTGGTGCGTTCGATATGGCGCAGGAAACGGATACCGAGTCCCTTGCCTTTATGGCTGTCTTCAATGAGTCCCGGAAGGTCGGCCATGACAAACGACGAGTAGCCGTCACCGACGCTCACGATACCGAGGTGAGGCTCCGTGGTGGTAAAGGGATAGTCGGCAATTTTCGGCCTGGCACGCGAGACCCGGGAGAGGAAGGTGGATTTCCCGGCGTTGGGCCTGCCGACGAGGCCGACATCGGCAAGCACCTTGAGGACCAGGCGGACACGTTTTTCTTCGCCAGGTTTCCCCGGTTTTGCGGCCTCTGGATTGCGGTTCCGGGATGTCATGAGGCTTGCGTTGCCGCGGCCGCCTCTGCCGCCCCGCGCCGCAATGACCGGATGCCCCTCTTCAATGCAGTCGGCAATAATGGCCCCGGAATCTTCATCGATACACACGGTTCCCAGGGGAACGGTGATGGTCACCTCCTTGCCGTTTTTTCCTGTTTTATTTGATCCTTTGCCGTGCATGCCCCGTTCCGCGATGAAGTGCTGCTTAAAGGCCATGTCCTGGAGCGTGTGGAGCTGCGAAGACCCCTCGATGAAGATATGGCCGCCGCGGCCGCCATCACCGCCGGCCGGTTTACCTTTCGGTTTGTAAATTGCCCGCTCGTAGGCGTGGCACCCGTTACCGCCGTTTCCGGCGGTCAGGCGGATCACTGCTTCGTCTATGAACATTGGTGGCCCGCCGGGGCGTCTCCCTTCGATTGCGTTTTCAGGTTGATTTTGCCGGGGTTGTGGGGTTTGCCGGGGCAGCTGTTTTTTTCGTCGTATCGGCGGAGGATGAGGCGGAGCTTCCCGCTGAGTCGGACTCTTTTCTTTTTTTGTAGGAATCGGAACGGTAATCGGTTATGTAAAATCCGCTTCCCTTGAACAGGAACCCCGCGCCGGGGGAGAAGAGACGCCTGACCGTACCGTCGCAGCCCTCTCTTTTGCATTTTTTCAGCGGTTCAGCGTTGATGCTCTGAAACTCCTCAAACACAAGGTGGCATTTTTCGCATTCATACTCATAGGTAGGCATAATCGTCGGTCGGTCTCCTTGTCGTGCGTATCGATTTACAGGTGATGAAAAATACATTCTGATGACAGTGTATTGCAACGGCAGGTGTTGGAATGTGCTCTTTACCCTCGGGCGTCTCATCGTCAGACCGGGGAGAGGGCGCCCGGAAAGACACTCGCCATTTGACATGCTGCGCAGAAAAACCTATTTTTTTAAGCACTGGAAATTATTGGAGACCAGCGTCGGAGGAAGGGAAAAGCGGAAAAGAAGAACCGGTGTATTGAATGCCGCATACGCACCAGCCTGCCTCCTGAAGAGAACGTCATTATCCAGTTCCGGGAGGAGCGACATGGAACGGGTGCTCATTACGGGCGGGGCCGGTTATCTTGGTTCAATACTGTGCGAACGCCTCCTGGCGGCCGGGTACCGGGTAACGGTCATCGACAACCTCATGTATGGCCAGGGTTCGCTGTTTCATCTATGCGCCAATCCCTCGTTTGATTTCATCCTCGGTGATGTGCGGGACGAATCGTGTCTTGCTCCGG
>JAFGOU010000536.1 GCA_016926315.1 Chitinispirillaceae bacterium | reverse complement strand
CGAACAGTTTCTTTCCCCCGTTTATCTTGTCAACGATCACTGGACCGGCGGGTCGCTCGATTTTTTCAGCGGCTCCCTGCGCGAGAACATCGCCTGCTCCCAGCGCCGCAATCGCGATATCCAATGCCCGTCGTTCTGGGCGAGCATCGGTACCCATCTGGTGTTTCAGTTCATCTATGGCCGCACCAAGGGATTGTATTACGTTCCCGGCACCGGCCGTAACGCTCCCGGCCTATGGAAGAATTGCCGGCTCGACACGCTGGCGGTGCAGGTCGAACAGCAGGAATTCGGCGCCGGCGATACCGCCTACCGGATCGGTTATTACCTCGGCACGGGCAAGGGGCCGCGCGCGTTTAAAACGTCGGGCACGCCGGGCGAATTTTTCAAGGGCCTGGTTATCATGGATGGCAAGCTGACCACCGGGCTCGATTGACAGGCGCATATTCATGGCATCCAGGGCGGAAATCGTAGCTCGCTATCACCAGCTCACCGCTTTTTGCACCGTGTTCTGGGACAGGGTGGCGCATGCGCTTCCGGGGCAGCTCGCCTGCCGGCCGGGATGCAGCATGTGTTGCGAATTGCGGTCGGTAAATTACCTCGAGGCGCTGGTCATTGCCGATTACTGCGCGCGGCATCCTGCCGCGCGGTCGCAAAGAAACACTTGCAGCATTTCGCCGGAACCGGACGGGTCCTGCCCGTTTCTCTCCCGCGGTCGATGCGGGATCTACGAGGCACGCCCGCTCATCTGCCGCACGCACGGGCTTCCGCTCAAAGGCCGATCGTTTCGTGAGCCTCTCTCGATCACCTGTCCACTTAATTTTACCGGTGTCGACCTTGAGGCAATTGACAACTCGCTTGTCCTTGATAGTGAAAAGCTGTCCGATAACCTGGCACGGCTGAATGCGGCGTTCTGCATGCTGCTCGGCAAGGTGGAAAAGGCTTCGCAACGGATCTTGCTGGGAGACCTCGCTGAAGGAACGGTGAACAAGACGTTTTTCAAGGAATAGCGGAGAAACGATTATGAAACGACTTTTCAGGACGGTCGTACCAACGCAGCGGCTCCGCCCGCCGATCAGCCATATGAAGCACGTGTTCTGCATAGGGTCGTGCTTTGCGAGGAACATCGGCGGATCCCTTGAAACCTTCCGCTTTCCATCCCTTTGCAACCCGACCGGTATCCTGTTCAATCCGCTGTCAATTGAAATCGCGATCAGGCGTCTGCTTGAAAAGAAACGTTTCGACTATTGCGACCTATTCTTTCATAACGGCCGGTGGCACAGTTTCGACCACCATTCCTCCTATGACGGAAATGACCGTGATGTCACGCTTGCTGCAATAAACGAATCCTTCGATCGCGCAGCCGATCGATTTCCCCGAACCGACGTTCTCATGCTGACCTTCGGCACCGCCGTGGTTTTTCGTCACCGTACAAC
This sequence comes from Chitinispirillaceae bacterium, assembly GCA_016926315.1. The sequence continues at coordinate 6,680 of JAFGOU010000536.1, read as the reverse complement.
GGATCGGGTTGTCGCCAACTGTCATAAACTTCCGCAGGTGGAATTTGAACGGCAACTCGTGCCGACCATGGAGATCGCCGCCCTCTATACGTCGCTTATCGCCGATCTGCTGGCGCTGCGCCCGGGGCTCCGGATCATCCTGACCGTGAGCCCGGTACGCCACCTTCGTGATGATCCGCATGAAAACAGCGTGAGCAAGGCACGTCTTATTGAGGCGGTATTTGACCTTGAATCGAGGTTCGAACAGGTCTATTATTTCCCGGCCTGGGAGATCATGATGGACGAACTGCGTGATTACCGGTTTTATGCGGAAGACATGGCTCATCCGGCCGGCATTGCCGTTGAGTATATCTGGGAAAAATTCTGCGAGGCCTGCATTGCCGACCGATCGCTTGAATTTATACGGGAATATGAGCCGGTTCTCAAAGCCATGCAGCATCGCATTCAGGAGCCGGACACCGCTCCCGTCCACGAATTTCTTGCGCGGCATATTGGATTGATCTCCTCTCTGCGAAAAAAGTACCCGGAGATCGATCTGTCACCGGCGGTCGACCATTTCGCACGATCCGGCGGTTGATCGCATGGTAACCCTTGTCTATCACGCAGGAGCGCTCGGTGATTTTGTCTCCACGCTGCCGGCCCTTCGTTACTGGAAAGAGCAACACCATGGTAACCGGCTGGCGCTGCTCGGAAAACCGGTCTTTAGGGAGCTGGCCCGGGAGAGCGGGTTCTGCGATGAATGGCTTGACCTTGATGATCGACGCCACCTGCCGCTCTTTCATGACCGGTTTACACAGGAAGCCGGCGCCATCCTGAGGCGCTTCTCGTCGGCCATCGTTTTTTCTGGCGACGATTCGCCGCTGGTCAAAAATATCCGGGCATCGGGGATCAAGACAGTCCATTCCCAGCCGCCGTTCCCTGACAAGCGAATCCCTATTCCAGACTACCATCTTTCCCTGTTCGTCGATCCGGTCTCGCTTCCGGCAGAGAAGCGGAGGCCCATCCTGTCCGTTTCGCAGCAGTCGATTGATACGTCCTGTTCGTTCGTTCCCCTGGATCATCCTTTTGTCATCATACATCACGGCAGCGGAAGTGCGAAGAAGAACTGGCCATTCGAGCGGTTTCTGGAGGTTGCTGACACGTTAAGGAACCGGAGGCTCGCGATCGTCTGGTTGAAAGGTCCGACAGAGGAGGGGATCCGGTTTCCGGTGACTGATACGGCAGTAGAGTGTCAAGCACTGCCGGTTATTGCGGCCCTGCTCTCGCGAAGCCGGTTCTATATCGGCAACGACAGCGGCATCACGCACCTTGCTGCGGCAACCGGCTGTCCGACCGTAGCCCTTTTCGGCCCATCGGATCCGGTCGTATGGGCGCCGCGGGGAGGCGCAATAACGGTCATAAGCAAAAACGCTCCCTGTTCTCCGTGCCATCGGATCGAGCGGGAACCGCGGGACTGTACAGGAGAGTGCCTGTCTGCAATAACCGTTGACGAAGTGCGTAATGCACTCGCTGAGATCATATAACTTTCCTGAGCAATGATGGCAGGGGGAACGGTATCATAATGAATTGTTCATAATGGAAGACGAATCATATAGTTTCTCTACCCGTCAGCCACCCCTGAACTCCCGGAGCACAGAGAATCATGAAGCGGAAAACAAGGTTGAAGAAATCCAAAGAGCGCACCCCCCCCTGCCGTGACTGCAATGGACTCTGCTGCCGGCACATCGCGCTTGAAATCGACACGCCGAAAACCAGGATTGATTTTGATACTATCCGATGGTACCTGATGCATGAGACCGTACAGGTCGGGATCGACCATGACGGCGAGTGGTTGATTGAAGTGCCGGTCGTCTGTCGTCACCTGAAGAACAACGGCTGTGCCATTTACGACAAGCGTCCCAACATCTGCAGGGAGTATCCGGGCAAGGAAGGCAGATGTGAACATGAGGATAAAACCTCGCCATATAAAGTGCTTTTTTGCAATGAGGCGACGTTTGAGCGCTATTGTGCCGGAAAAAGGAAACGACAATTGCCGCGTCCTGACCGCTGTCAGCCGTCAGCGCACGGTACCCATGCCATCGGACCGCATCTTCCTTGACCGGGGGAGGGTAAATACGTACATTTATGGCAATGACCACTCATTCTAAAAAAGCCTTCATCACCGGTAGTACCGGTTTTGTCGGGAAATTCCTTGCCGAACACCTGAGAGAAAACGGCTGGCTGGTATATGGTCTCGACCGCTGGCCCTCCTGCGATATGGCGGGGATCACCTATTTCGAGGGGGATCTGCTCGATACCGGCGCCCTGGCTGAAACGCTTTTTTCCGTCAAACCGGACCGGGTTTTTCACCTTGCCGCAGTAAGCGTTCCTTCCGACGCGGACGTCTCGCCCCGCCATTCGCTGAACGTCAATATCATGGGAACCGCTTCGCTTCTCGACGCGGTTCGCCAGTCCTGCCCATCCGCCAGGACCCTTGTCGTAGGATCGGTAAAGCAGTACGGCGCGCATAGCTACGATGAGCCGATTGCCGAAACAACGCCCTGTCAGCCGACTGATTTTTATGGACTCTCGAAACAAGCCGCCGAACTCATCGGCATTCAATACATGAACCATTTCGGCATGGATATCCGCTTTACCCGGTCGTTCAACCATACCGGACCGGGACAGTCGACCCGGTTTGTCTGTTCCGACTGGGCAAAACAGGTAGCCGCAATAGAGGCGGGAGCTGTGGATCCGGTCATGCGCGTGGGAGACCTCGAGCCTGCCATTGATTTTACCGATGTCCGCGATGTGGTTCGCGCTTACGCCCTGATCGCGGAGCGCGGAGTCAAGGGAGAGGCGTACAACGTATGCAGCGGCAGGGCGATTGCACTCAGGGACCTGCTTGCGCTCATGACCGGAAAATCAACGAATTCGATAACGGTCAAGCAGGACAAGGCTCGGCTGAAATCGCACACCACAGGTAATAAAACCTTCGGCGACCATGCGAAGCTCACCCGCGATACCGGTTGGATACCTGAAATACCAATTGAAAAGACGCTCGACGATCTCTATCGATACTGGCAGTCTCATCCTTGAGGGCGGAGCCGGAAAACCGTTTTTTCCCACGGCATGTTGTATTTTTCACTTCCATCAGAACCGGTTGTATCTCCCTGGCCGGAATCCGTAGAACGCGGCGTCGGCAGGTTTGAAAACAATCGACCGGTATACTAGCAAGGAGTGGATGAATGGCACCGCATGTCGACTTATGGGCAGACAGTCCCTTTATCGTGGTGGATATCGGTCTCGCCGACTGGGGCCGCAGGGAGATGGATATCGCTGAAAAAGAGATGCCGGGTCTCATGGCGGTTCGAGAAAAATATGCCGCTGAAAAACCGCTGGCCGGAGCGCGTGTCTCCGGATCGCTTCACATGACGATCCAGACCGCAGTGCTCATTGAGACGCTGGTGAAACTCGGCGCGTCAGTGCGGTGGGCCTCCTGCAATATTTTTTCCACTCAGGACCACGCGGCGGCCGCCGTGGCGAAAGCGGGCGTGCCGGTATTCGCCTGGAAAGGCGAGTCACTCGAGGAGTACTGGGCATGCACGTTTCAGGCGCTTATGCACCCGGGTTCAAAGGGTCCGCAGCTCATCATTGACGACGGTGGTGACGCCACGCTGCTTTTCCACAAAGGGTATGAACTTGAAATGGGCGACGACTGGGTACGGTCCCCGTCAGCCAGCCACGAGGAGCAGGTGATTAAGGAGCTGCTTACCACGGTACACGGCAAGAAGCCCACCCTCTGGCGGGAAGCTGCGAAGGAGTGGAAAGGCGTTTCCGAGGAGACCACTACCGGCGTCCACCGCCTGTACCAGATGGAAGCCGCCGGCAAGTTGCTTGTTCCTGCGATCAACGTGAACGACTCGGTCACCAAATCAAAATTCGACAACATTTACGGGTGCCGTCACTCGCTGGCCGACGGCATCATGCGCGCCATGGACGTGATGATCGCGGGAAAGGTTGCGCTGGTGTGCGGGTACGGCGACGTGGGAAAAGGTTCGGCCGAGTCCCTTGCCGCCCAGAAGGCACAGGTCATGGTCACCGAAATCGATCCGATCTGCGCGCTCCAGGCGTGCATGGCAGGGTATAAGGTCACAACCATCGAAGAAGCGCTGCCTTACGCGGATATTTTCGTCACCTCCACGGGCAATTGCGAGGTTATCACCGCCGATCATATGGCGAAAATGAAGGACCAGGCCATTGTCTGCAATATCGGCCATTTTGACAACGAAATCCAGGTCGAAAAGCTGAACAACTTTCCCGGCATCAAACGGATCAACATCAAGCCGCAGGTGGACAAATATATCTTCCCGGACGGCCACGCCATCTTCCTGCTCGCCGAAGGGCGCCTCGTTAACCTCGGCTGCGCAACCGGCCATCCGTCATTTGTCATGTCGAGTTCCTTCAGCAACCAGGTGCTTGCTCAGCTCGACCTCTGGAAGAACAAAGACACGTACAAGGTCGGCGTGTATCGCCTGTCAAAAAAGCTCGACGAAGAGGTGGCTCGGCTGCACCTGGCCAAGCTCGGCGCAAAACTCACGACCTTGACAAAAAAACAGGCTGACTATATCGGCGTGCCTGTTGAGGGGCCGTACAAGCCGGAACATTACCGGTATTAGAGCTGGCCGAGTCGAACAATATGACAGCGAGGAAAAAGAGGCGCGGGAGATCGACTAAATACCGCGCCCGCGCCCAGGATACCCCTTGCAGGTGAACGCTTAATATGCATCTTTACGATATTCTACCGTAAGGATGCTGATGATTCTTTCCTGTTCATTCAGACCGTAAAAAAGCCGAAACCTGCCGATTCTGTATCGCCATGTTTCAGGAATATATCCGCCCAGTTTTTTAATGTTCAATCCGAAATGCGGTTCATTCTTCAATTGAGAATAAACATATGAGGTGACTTTGTGTTCGATGAACGTCCGGACAGACGGTGAAAGCTTTCTCAACCGCTTCAGGTACTCCGCAGTTTCAAAAATCCGGTAACTACTCAACGAACCGACCTTTTTTAGTCTGAGCGTCCTTGTGTGCCCTTTTAAGGCTGACGTTAATTTCTTTGTTGCCTTTTATTTCAGCCATTTCAAAGGGGTTGGCCAGTTCCGCCTGCTCGATATGCCGAATGGTAGCGGTTTCAATAAAATTGGAAAGAGATCTGTTTTGCTCTTCTGCGAATTTACGAAAGAGCCGGTAATGGGAATCAGGCAGGCGCAAAGTAACGGTAGGCATGGTAGTATCCCCTCAAAATAATGTATTCTCTATAAATACAATATATTCTAATGAGTACTATTTTACAAGATGTTTTTCACTCTCTAATGCACTGGACTTGTATTTCAATACATATTGTCCATCTTTCGATTTCCCCTCTCATTTCTTCAGCAATTTCAACGCATGGTTCCATTCGTTGCTCCTGAATCCCGGGATGCACCAGAGGATGCAGAGCGGTTCGATGGCGCGGGCGGCTTCGGCCCCTCCAAGGTCTTCAACATCGAACCCGAACGTGGTGATGATCCCAAAAGCTTCGGCTTTTGCCGCGTCGCTGTTGCCGCAGATGAACATGGTCGGCCGGGTCCCCCCGAAATCAGGATCGACCATGTGGGCTGCGCCGATCATGCTGAACCCCTTTACGAAATGAGCGTCGGGAACCGCTGCCTGGAGCTCCTCCATGAGCGACCGTTCGAGGGATGAAAAGAACTTCAGCACGCCGTTGTCCGGCGGAGCATCGTCGATCGGATTGGTGGTATCGATAACGGTTTTTCCCTTGAGGTGGTGGTGACCGGCGAGCGCCAGTGCTTCTTTTGCATTTTTTCCTTTTATAGCCAGGACTAAAAGGTCGCCGAAAGCGGCTGCGTCGGACAACGACCCTGTTGATAGCCGGTTACCGACTTTTTCCACGAAGTCGCTCAGTTTTGCAGGATCGCGACTTCCCAGGGTAACCGAAAATCCGTTTTTAAGGAAACCGGCTGCCAATGCCTGCGCAACCATTCCCGAGCCTAAAATGCCTACTTTTTTTGACATAGGAGACCTCCTGTGCCGGGGTTTTTATCATTCATATATAAAGTGAGCAAAACCCGTACCATGTCACAGGGATCCTGCCGCATTCAGATTCTTCCAGAATTATCCCGCGATAAATTACTTTTAATGGCGATCACCTGTATCCCGTAAAGGACCCGACCGCCATGCGCATTCTCGGTCTTGGCATCACACCGCCACCCGCCGCAAAGGGTAACCCCTCGGTCACCCCCGAACTTCTGGCAAGCTGCCTTGCCAAATACTCCCGTTCAAATAAGGGGATCGATACCATCCTCGCCTCCATTGACTGGAGCGACCCGGACCGGTCGGTCGACGCAATCTTCAAGTTCTTGGACTATGGCCACGCCTCGATCGCCGGAATGACCGGCGGGATCGCCATGGTGGTGGACGGTTGCTCCATGTTTCTCGCCTATAAGCTATTCGAGCTCGCGCAATACGGCGACGGTCAGGAGTCAAGCACGCGGTATATCAAGCTCGATGCAACGAGCCTGCCCGATCCGGTGGAGATTGGAATTCCCGCCGCATCAGCAGGGGCATGGCGCGAGTACTGCGCGCTTGCATTCGAACTGTATCAGGAGACCTATGACCGTCTGGATCGCGAAGCGCGG
>JAFGOU010000535.1 GCA_016926315.1 Chitinispirillaceae bacterium | reverse complement strand
GCTCAAGCTGTTTGTCAACCACTGGCCCTCCAAGAAGCACCCGGAATCACACCGCGTGGCCGTGGCCCAAAAGCTGCGCATGCGGTTGCGCGCGCTTCCCGCAGGAACGGAATATATCATACTCGGGGACCTGAACACCGATTTCGACCAGTGGAGCAGGCTGCGCACCGAAAAACTCGACGATACCAGGGGGGAAGTCGGACTCAACCATGTGCTCGGGACCGTGACAGGTCAGCCGGAGCGGTTTATTGCGTACGTAACAACGCATGACCTGTGCGGCAACGGCCTCCCGCTCGCGCACTACAACCCCTGGGTGGAGGTGCCGGAGCGGATGCGGTGGAGTTACCGGTATCGCGGCGCGCCGCATACGCTCGACCACCTCCTGTTGGCGGCCACCCTGTTCGATACGGCCGGCTTCTCCTATTGCTGCGGCACGTTCAGGCCGTTTACCTGGGATGGAAAACTCCTGGAAAAGGACGCGCCGCAGCGCTGGAAGATGAAGGGGTATGGCAAACGGCGTTTCCATGCGGGTGTAGGCTACTCAGACCATCTGCCGGTCCGTGCGCTCCTGGTGCGGGGCGCCTGGGCGTGCGTGAACGATTCCAGCCCGCATAGAGGCGCGGAACCAATAGCGTCTTTGCCTGGCGGCTTTGAACAGTCGCTTGACGGGTGGATATCCTGCGGCCCGTTTTCGGTGGAGCAGGATTCCACGGCAAGCGCCTCGGGACGCTGCTGCCTGCGCGTCTCAGGGTGCGCGCAATTGAAGAACGGCTGCGCGGCGCGGGTCATCACCAGTCTTCCGCTGGTGAATGCGTCGCGGAGCGTTACCGTATCATTCTCCCTTCGGGGCGAGGGAAAGTTCTCGATCCGCCTCCGCTCGGGGAACGGCGCCTGGCGGTATTACAACGGGCCGTCGTTTACTCCGTCGAACTCCGCGCGCTACCTGCCGGTGAGCATCCCCCGCTGGAAAAAGGTCTCCCTTCCGTTTACGCTGGATATGCCCGGGTCGCCTGACCTTGAGATAGAGCTGCGGGCAGGCAAGGGGGCCGCGTTTGATTTCAGGGTCGATGACGTGCGGGTGGAGGGTCGATAGCCGCGAAAACCGGGAGGAGCGCATCCGCCATTCTCTCCGATGCCTGCAATGGCGTTCTGCGGCTCCTCCCGGCAAGGGAGGCTCTGTTGGGGAACCTTACTGCGTAATAACGAATTTTTTCTGCAGCATCTCTTTTCCGGCATATACCCGTACCACCATGCAACCTCGCGCATTCCGCGGCAGTGCGCATTCCGCAATGCCGCCCGCGGGACGGACATTGTTCCAGGTTGCCAATACTTTACCGCTGATATCGTAGAGCACGACATGGACCGTTCCGGTGACCGGTTTCGAGAAGGTGATGCGGAACATCCGGTTGGGCATCATCACGACCGCGGCGATGGAGAGCGCGTCGGCTTTGGCGATGCGCACTGCCGTGGCGATTTCAAAGATGATGTTGTCGCCAGGCGCTGCCGGCATCTGCGCAGGTTTCAGGATGATCTCATCGCCGGTAAGCGGCGGTACCCCGGCATCCGCCCATTTTTGCGCTTCAGTCGCGGGCAGGCTGTCGGATTCGAGCGCCAGAAGGCTCATTTTACCGTCGACAAAACCAAAAAGCGCCCCGAGCTGGCCGTTTCCCTCGACCAGGCTGTATTTCGCCCCCCAGACCAGCGGGAGCATGGACCGCGTAAGCGAATCGCACGACGGAACGGTCCGCTGGCCATATTCCACGGCAATTTTTCCCTGGCTGTTGTAAAGGTACCAGTGGATGGTGCTGTCCCACGGCGCGCCGGATTTGATATACGCGCCGACAAACGACATCTGGTTGAAATCGGTGATATAACTTTTTTCTCCGGCAACGATTTTTGCTTCAACCGAATAGCTGCTTTTTGACGGAAGTTCCCGTATCCCGGCCCTGATGGTATCGGGAAGCGTTGCGAAAACCGCGGTGTAGTGCCCCGGCGCTTTGCCCGAATCGATGCGGGTGGAAAAGGCGGTGATTTTGAAGGTGGTGTCAGGGGCGATACACAGGGGAGTAACGATCGGCGCACTCCAGGTGTTTGGTCTGTAAAGGAGTGTCGATACCGGTATCTGATAGGTCACGCCAAACTGGATGGTTTTTGCCGTGGAGCCGTACCTTATAATACAGGCGGTTGAAAGCGAGGCGGCCTTGCGGATTTCCACCGGTATCTGGGTCGGTGCCAGCGTAAAGGCCGGAAGAAACGCAGGCTTGATCTCGAACTGCGGTCCGCTGCCCGTGGTCTGGAACGGTATGGAATAGAGGATCCTGATTTTCCGGGAGTTGTTGATGCGTACCGGGAAGATTTTAATCCGGTAGCGGTCGTTGCCGAGATATTCGATCAGCGCCGGGTCGCGCACCACGACCTGCGGTTTTGTCCGATCAACCACTTTTTCATAGGCGCTGTCTGCCGCGGCGCGGTCCTTGAGTTTTCCCTTGAGGATTACCGGGCCGTTCCAGAGAAGCAGCGAGCGGATAGCGGCGCCCTTTGTCAATGAGAATTCGCCGAAGATTTCCAGCGTGGACGAGTCTCCCCACCAGACCGTGCCGGTAGTGGCGATTACCGCCTCCTCTTCGACATCGACATGAAACGGGCACACGGTAAGCCGGAGTTTGCTGATCTCCAACTGGCATTCTCCCTGCGCGGTGCCGTTATGGGTGGTCTGCCAGCGGATCTGCGAAAAAAGGACCGCGGGGAACAGAAGCGTTACCGCAACAACGGTTAGTGAAAGCTTCATACACCCTCCCTTTTGAGTTGATAGGTGGTTGCCATTTCAGGGCTCTCACGTAGAAATGTACGATTGTTTTCGGGAATTCACGCTGGGAATGGAAAAAAAGAGTTTTCTGCCAGAAAACAGTTAGATCATGTGTATTTGATTATTTATCTCACACGTATTCAATGGCTTACAATAGTAACAGCCCTCTGTACATATTTAAAATATAATAATTTGCTTGAAATTCAGAAAACACCTGCATGCGGGGAGGGGGAGAGGTTCCCATAAAAGGAATGATTTCCAGGAGGCTCAATGATTATGGGGTTCCCCCCAGAAAAGAGTCCCGCAGCTATTCTTATACTGTAAACTCCCCGCCCGCGTAAATCACCTTCCTGCTGCCATCCCTGAGTGTGGCCGTGACTTCGCGGTCGGTGGTGGCGATGATGTCCGTATGCTCCGGAGAGTGGTTGAATCCGAGGTTTTCAAAATCCTCCTCCTTCATGGTTTTTGTGTCCATGCTGCACGCGTCGTGATAGGCCTTGCCCACCGCAAGGTGGGTATTCCCGAATTTGCCCCCGAAATTTTCGTCATACAGCGTTTCGGCCATGAACCGGTTGATCCGTGAAAACCGCCGGTCGGTCAGCGAAAATTCGCCGATTTTGTCGGCATTCTGCTGACCGATCATTTCATCGAGTAGTTTTTCGTTGGTGCCGGCCGTTGCCTTGACGATCCGTCCGCCGTGTATTTCGAGCCGGATGTCCCTGATGATCTGGCCATACCGGTAGAGCGGCAGGTCGAACCGGATTGTTCCCTCAACCAGTCGCCAATCCGGCGAGGTAAAGATCTCGAAGCTAGGAATATTCCTCCCCCTGCCGCCGAGCCAGTGCCGCTTTTCCCCCAGTCCGACGGTAATCGCCGTATCCGGGGCGTGAACATTGACAGAAGTGATATTCATCGCGTTGAGTTCGCCGATAATCCGGTACATCTCGCCATACACGCTTTTCCAGGTGGCGATGGGGTCGGGATCGTTGAGAAAGCAGGCGCGGGAAATCTGCTCCCAGTACTCTTCGAGGTCCATGCCCGCCTCGCGCGCCACCCCTTCGGTGGCGTAGAGGCAGAGCGACCAGGTGAACCGGCCGGCGTCTTCCTTCGCGTCAAGCCAGTCGCGGTAGGGTTTGATGCAGCGCGTGTTCAGGATGATTTTTTTCGGGTCTATTGACGAGAGAAAGAGCGGGTCGCGGTCCGCGAGGATACGGATCGAGTGGTCGAAGGTATCGGCAAGGCCGCGGTAGTATTTTTCAGGGAAAAAGCCGATCTGTTCATCGCTGCCCTCGGTAAGGTGCACCAGCTTGAAGTCGTCTTCGATGATGTTTATGACGGGGTGGCCGCCGGCACGCAATACCGAGCGGTAGACCTCTTTCGCAAGCGGCAGCCCGGGCATCTGGACGCCGATCTGGACCACGTCGTTCTTCTTGATGCCCTTGCCGTCGTCGAGTGCGAAGTTGACCATGACGTCGGCGTATCGCCGGAGAAGCTGCGGTGACGGTTCAAACATGATGCTCCTTTGCAAAAGAGGTGATGCGCGGGTCGGGACAGTAAAAATACAAGGAGGCAGGGCGTTGGTGCG
>JAFGOU010000534.1 GCA_016926315.1 Chitinispirillaceae bacterium | reverse complement strand
TTGCCCGCCATGGTGCTGACCGCATAGGTCCAGAGCGGAACTGCCGGTTCAAAGGCGGCGCCGGCGGTGCGGGGATACACGCCGTTTCTGGTACCCGCCGGAACGATCTCAACGACCCGTTTATTGACGTTATCAACGCACATCATGTTGAACGCGCCCGGAAGCCGGAGGTTGGTGCCGGGCATGGTATCGATAATCCAGATTGAGCAGTGCTGGCCCCTGATCTGCTGTGTTCCGGCTGCGCCGTAATTCGATGGCATGCCCCACCGGTACAGAATGCTTCCGCCTTTACCGTAACGGCCGCCGGTCGCGCCGCGTGCCTCGGCGGTAGTGGTGCTGTGGTCGATGACCATCATCTCACTGTAACCCTTGACGCTCAGAACGAGTTGATTCAGCGTCCGGTTGAAGCTGACGCAGTTGGTGTGCATCTTATCGAAATCACCGGGAAAGCTGCCGATGCCGCCTTTGCCTTTATCGAGCAGTTCCGGCTTGTCGCTCCCGGTGTTGGCGGCGCAGGTGTGGTCGCTTGCTTTCCACTCCCATACCACCTCTGCCGTATTCAGCCCCGTGGGCCGGAGTTCAGTTATTTTATCGCCCCATACGGAATAGCAGATGACCAGGATGTTCGGTTTTTCTTTTGGATCGTTGGTATAGTATACCGGTTCCATGTCATGGTGCGGCATATAGTCGGCGCTGCGGTAGAGGTAGTCCCATGTCACGGTGCCGTCCCATTTGACAATCTGAATCCGGCCGCCCTCCAGCGCGCCTCTGTTGGTCCACGCACCACGATCGTACGACGGCCAGAGCAGGCTCGAGTCGCGCAACAGATCGGCACAGCCTGCGGAATTGCTGCGGAGTCCGCTCCACTGCTTGACGATTTTTTTATCCATGCCGTACAGGTAGGCGTTGGTCCCGCTGAACACAAAGGTGTAGCCGTCGAAGGTCGACGACGCGGCGAATACGGTCGTGGTCGCGACAAAGAGCGCTATGATTAAACAGGGTACCGTGTTTCGAGAGATGGTCATGGGTTCCTCGTTCCTGGTTGCCGGTAATCGTTCATTTGTTGTTTTATCTGCATCGCTGGTTGGTGCGCCACTGCCGGTCATACCGGTCGATCCAGGCGGCAGTTGCCGAATCGACTGCGCACAGGTGATTGTTTCCGACATTCAGATAAGTCAATGTGTTCAGGAAAAGAATGGATCCAGGCAGGGCGGTCAGCTCGTTGCCGTACAGGTCGAGTTCCCTGAGCCTTGTCAGATTGCCGACCGTGGATGAAAACACGGGTATGCGGTTCCGGTCCAGGCGCACGATTTCAAGCTGGCTCATCCTTCCCATATCCGGAAACATATTCGGAAGTCCGGTCTGCCCGAGGTCGAGAAGTCGCAACGCGACCAGCTTGTTGATGTCGGGCGGAATCCCTCCCGAAAGGTTTCTTCCCCTGAGGTTCAATTCGACCACCCGGCCGTTTTCAATACGGGTGACTTCGGACCGGCTGACATTCACGAGACCCACGGCATCGAGCAGGTATCGCACCACTGCCGAATCGCACGTCCCGTCGGGACAGGGCGGAGGCGGAGGCGGCTTGAGCCTGAAGGTGCCGACGTCTTTGTTCTCACCGGGAGCGACCTGAAGCGAAACGTCAATGCCGTCGAACTCCGTTCCGGAGGCAGTGGAATCGAAGACGTACCCGCCGATATGCAGGCGGTGCTTCCCTTCCGGGACTTTTATCACGAAATTTCCAAGGCTGTCGGGCCTGATCGACCGCTGCATTCCGAAAACCTGGACCGCGGTAAATGAATTGCTGCTGTAATTGATCTGGACATTTCCGGCCAACGTGGCAAGCGGCAGGGCGGCGGCAACGGGCAGCCGTGCCAAAAGTGTTCCTTGAACCTTCGCCTCGATAAGCGTTCCGATCGAGTCCCGGTAGATGATTTCGATATGATAGTCTCCTGGGAACAACCGGACGATACTGAAGCCGCCATTGGAACCGGTGACCGTATCAACGATCGAGTGGGTCTGCACATACGACGATGAGGCAAGGGAGTCGGGCAGAAAACGCACCGGACGCAGCCGCACGTCGGCGTTGGCAATCGGATTGCCGTCCGGATCGGTCACCATTCCCGTCAGCGCGCTGACTTCGGTCCCCGATGAGCCGCCCATGCTGTCGAGCGACGTCATGGAACACCGCGCCAGCAGGGCCACGCCGGCCAGGAGAAGCGTCATGAGAAGGTCACGGTTGCGCATTGCCGTCATCGAGGCTCCTGCTGACCGGGAAAAGGTTCAGGGTAAGTTGGTAGGCCACGCTTGGTTTATCATCGATGCGGGCGATTTCCATAAGCTGGTACTGCAGCTCGCGCAACCGCATTTTGAACAGTTCAAAGGTCTCGGGTGAAATGGAAAAGGTCGTGGAGGTGGTCATGCGCCGCCGGACAGGCACGGTGTCGTAGGCCTTGAGCGCAATCTGCAGCATCTCCATCTGGAACTTTTCTATGATAAACGCGTCCGGTGTTCCGGTTTTTGCATTGATCAGGTTCTGCGTCTGGTGGTAGAGCCCCTGCGCGTCCCGCTCGATGAATCCGAGGCGTTCGAGGAGCATTACGGATTTTTTTACGTCGCTTCCCTTTACCGGTGGGACCAGAAACGCGCCGAGCCGCTCGAAATCGTCCCCGAAATCGCCGAGTACGATGACTTCGCGTATCACGCTGTGGTACCAGGTACGGTAATAGTCGTACCGGTCCTTGGGAATGACCGCGATATCGATCGGTTTTCTGATTTCGACCAGCCGGCTGTAATACAAGGTTTTTTCAGCGATGGTGCGCGCCTGGTTGAAAAACACCAGGTTTTCAAAAAATTCCGCTTCGTCACGGCTGTGACCGATCGCCTGGGACAATTTCATTACGGTCGCTTTTGTCAGGTTGCGCTTGCCCTCGATGACATAAAACAAAAAAGACGGAGCCGCGATTCCCGCCTTTTCGGAAAAAGAACGGTAGGAAAAATTCTTTTTAAGCGCTTTTTGTTCGTTGTAATACTCCCGCAGGTATTCGCGGTAGTTCTGATGTACGAACATGTCGGCCATTGGTCTGCATCCTGGTAAAAAACGCCATTTCGGGAAATCGCTGAGAACGAATATAATGTGAAATGGCCTGAATTACCTGTTTTTTTTCCCTTACTGCGATTGTTGCATTCTCTCCAGAGAACAGAATCAGTCCCATTTCTGCCTGAGGATGAAGAGGGACAACAGGTTGCGATGGAGAAACAGGAACAGATCGCGACTCCATCACGTACCCCCCCGTGTCTGCAGCGAATACGATACCGGAAGAAAGATCCCGCTCCCGTCGGCGCGGGGAAGGGATGAGGAAGATCGCTCGATTTTGAATACCTTCCGATGAGAAGTAAAAGTGCCGGCGCTATTGACTGACCGTTCACCTGATGCTATTTTTACGGTTCTAACAGGGCGCATGGCTCAGTTGGTTAGAGCGCCGCGTTCACATCGCGGAGACCGCTGGTTCGAGTCCAGCTGCGCCCATTTTCTCCTTCGCACGATACGGTTGCAAACGTATGGCGTTTTTTCCACACGCATTTTCTTCTCCGGAAACGTCCGTCTCATGAAGAGGGGACCGATCGTCTGCGCGTTTTTATGGCTCCTTATCGGGTCAACCGCGGCTTCCGCCATCGACCTTTCGAAATGCCTGCGGTATATGGCTCCCGAGCAGAAGGCCATCATTACCGCGCCGTCCTTCACCCTTGGCGTCGACTCTTCCTGCGCATCTATTTACAAAACAGAAATTAAGGTCCGCTATTTCCCCGAAAACGCCGACACCGCGGCGGTAAAAACCATCGCCAGAATCTATCGCGCTCCCTTCAAGCAGCTCTGGGACCTTTCGGACATTCCGAACCAGCTTTTTGTGGGCATCGGGATCATCATCGAAGTTTCGATGAGCAGCGGAGACGTATCGGGACTTTTCCGTGAAGGCATTTTTCTTACCCATAAGCCGGTCACCTATCCCGAAGAAAAACAGATCGCCTATGAGTACCCTGACGCGACGGTTCTTTCGGGTGATTCAACCTTATTTCCACTGCTGAACGGCGGTTCGGTCGTGGTGCGTTCCTGGTGGAACGAAAAAGAACTGGCCTTCAGGATACGGGTGAACGACGCGTCATTTGACACCTCCGCGTCCGCATCGGTCCTTGAAAAGTGCGGGGTGGAAATTTGTCTCGATCCTACGCTCAAACGCAACCCCTACCCCTCCGAAGAGGTCCTGATATATGCCTTCCCGCTGACCAGCAAAGCGCCGTACCGGATCACCTACAAACCGGTATGGAACGACAGCGGCGGCTTTCGCCTTAACCCGGGCACCCTCAGGGCTACGTGTGACCACACCCTTGCCGCCGCACACGGCAAAGGGTACTCCCTGAATATTTCTCTGCCGCGGTACCTTTTTGGAACCTCGCTGCCGGAGAAAGTCAATTACAACATCATTGTTAAAACCGCCGACTCTTCGGGGAAAACAGCCACGACCTCCCTCGCCGGCGCCCGTGGGTACAACAATTACAGCCCGTTCCTCTGGCCGTCGGCCGCGTTCCTGGCAAAACCCGTTATCAAGACCCGCTGGATCGTATGGGTCGTATCGTTCTTCTGCGGCCTGCTTCTTCCTCTTGTCATGTATGGCATCTGGCTTCTTGTGGTGAAAGACCGGCCCATAGTATTACATATCAATAGCCCCGAGGAAAAAACCAGGTTCTTCCAGAACATCAAGGAAACGATACACCAGCATATAACACGTCATGATATCTCCCTTGCCGACATTGCGGTGGCGCTCAATACGCAGCCAAAACAGCTGGAAAAAAAGATAAAAAAGGTGACCGGCATGTCGTTTAAGAATTATGTCATGTACCTGCGGACCGAGATCGTGTGCGAACGCCTTCGCTCATCGCACTCAAGCGAAGTCTCCATCGCCGAGACCTGCGGGTTTAAAAGCGTAAGCGAAATGGAGAAGTACTTCCAGCGGTTCCACCATACGACGCCGTTCAATTTCCGCAAGACCCAGCAGATCACCCAGCTGCAGTAACCCCGCCCGGGTCACTCGTACGACGAAACGATCTGGTATTCCTTCATTTTGAGATAGAGCGTTTTCGGGTTGATGGCGAGCGCTTTTGCCGCCTTCCCCTTCTGGCCGTTAAACAGTTTGAGAACGCGAATGATATGCCGACGCTCCATCTCGTGAAGCGACAATGAGGACTGGTTCGCATCGACCTTCTCGGCGGTTTCATGCGCGTCAGCAGGCGATTGCAGGCGGCTTGACTGAAGAAATGAAAGGTCCGCAGCGGTGACCGTTTTCCCGGGAGTAAGGATACAGGTCCTTTCAACGACGTTTCGCAGCTCGCGCACATTTCCCTTCCATTCGTACGATTTGAGCAGACTCAGCGCTCCCTGGTCGAACTCTTTCTGGAATCCCTGGGTGGCGATAAAATAGCGCACCAGAAGCGGAATGTCGTCAACCCGGTCCTTGAGGGGCGGCACCACCACGGTCAGCACATTCAGGCGGTAAAAGAGATCGTTTCTGAACCGATGCTCGCTCACCAGCTCCTCAAGAGGCTGATTGGTGGCGCAGATGATCCTGACATTGAGCGACAGGTCACGCGTGCCGCCCACGCGCCTGATATCGCCGGTCTCCAGGAACCGCAGCAGTTTTGCCTGGAAATGGAGCGGAATCTCCCCTATCTCATCAAGAAAAAGGGTGCCGCCGTTGGCGATCTCGGCAAGGCCCAGTTTCTGCGTTTTCGCGTCGGTAAAAGCGCCTTTTTCATGACCGAACAGTTCGCTTTCGAGCAAGGCCTCGGAAAACGACGCCCCGTTTACCGCGATAAAGGGCTGCTCGAAGCGGGGCGACCGTTCATGAATCGACCGGGCCACCAGCTCTTTTCCCGTGCCGCTTTCACCAAGAATCAACACGGTGGAGTTGCTCTGCGCCACCCGGGTGATGATGATATCGAGTTCGTTCATCACCCTGCTCGATCCGAGGATTTTACCGCTTCGCCCGGCCTTGCGCAGCTCCTCCTGCATGATCCGCTTGTCGATTTTCGAGCGCTGGTGCTCTATGGCACGTTCGATCTGGATGCATAACTCGCCCAGATCGTAGGGTTTGCGGATATACTCAAACGCCCCTATTTTCATGCATTCGACGCAATTTTCAAGGGTGGCGTTGCCGGTGAGCACGATGACCTCGGATTCGATTGCCTCTTTTTTCATCGCCCGCAGTACTTCGATACCATTCATTTTCGGCATGAGGATGTCGAGCAGAACGACCTGATAGAAATCCTCCTTGACCTTTCCCAGGGCGCCTTCCCCGTTGTCGACCGTATCGACGATAAAACCCGAACGGGTCAATTCATTTCCCAGCAGCATACGCAGCGAGGCCTCGTCATCAACAACCAGTAATTTTCCCTTGCTCATATAAATCCCCGGTCCCGGTTACCGCGCATACGGTATTTCGACGACAACGGTGACCCCTTTGCGCGGCTCGCTTATAAGGTCAATGCCGCCGCCCAGCTCCCCCATGATCTTGTAGCAGATCGAGAGACCCATGCCGATGCCCTTTCCCACCTCTTTGGTGGTGAAAAACGGATCAAACGCCCTGGCAAGAACGTCGGAAGTCATTCCCGGCCCGTTATCACGCACCACCACGGTGGCATGACGCAATTCTTTTTTTTCCGGCGACATGGCGATATGGACGGTAGAACCGGGCGGGCAGAAATCGACGCAGTTGGTCATAAGGTTGATAAACACCTGCTCCAGCCTGTTGGGGTCGGCCAGTACCATGACATCGTCGGCGATGTCGTTTAAAATGGCAATATCGGCCCTGACGGCCTTCATGTTGACCAGACGTATGGCGTTTACGATACACGTCAACAGGGAATGCGGGGCTATCTCCGCCTCCCCGGAGTCGCGCGCAAAACGGTGCAGATGGTCGACGATATCGCGACAGCGGATGGTCTCGTCGTGGATAACCCGCAGGTAAGAACCCAGATCGTCTTTTCCAATCTCTTCGTTATTATGCATCCGGTTCAGAAGCGCGCTTGAAAAACCGAGAATCGCGGTAAGCGGATTGTTCATCTCGTGCGCGACGCCCGACGCAAGCGTCCCGATCGAGGCAAGATGGGCGCTGCGGTAAAGCTGTTTGCGCGCGATTTGCTTTTCAGCTTCGAGATCGAGCCTTTCGGTCACGTCTTCCATGGCAAGAGCGATCGTCGTGCCCTTCCGTTCATCCCGCACCATTGCCGCCCGCACATTTAATTTGAAGGTCGCTCCGGGTTTTGCCAGCGAAAAGGTGAATAGGTTCTGGCAGGGAATGCCGTCGGACGAGGAGACCGTGTCGAGGAATGCGGCAAACAACGATAGGTCCTCTTTTGCAAGATAATCGTTAATGCTTGAGCCTTCCACCGCGGATTTCGGAGAATCGCAGAAGATGCAGAACAGTTTGTTCGCGCTGATGATGGTCCCGTCGGGCTTGATCGAGACGCAGAGATGGGGAATGTTGTCGTAAAAACGCTGATACTTCTCGCGCGACACGTACAGCTCGCGGGTCAGCCGCCGTATTTTCAGGAGCGATCGGATGGTTGCCACCAGCTCGCTCGGGGATACCGGTTTGCCGAGAAACGCGTCGGCGCAGGAAAGTCCCTCGATTTTTTTCTCTTCACAGTAGAACGCGGTGATAAGCACAATCGGCAGGAACTCGTTTTCGCCGGGTATCGCCTTTATCCTTTGCGCCGCCGTGATGCCATCGATGCCCTTCATCATCACGTCCATGACGACCGCATCCAATCCACGCTCCCCTGCCAGCCTGACCGCCTTCTCGCCGCTGTCGGTCCGAACCGTTTTATACCCGGCATGCTCCAGGATTTCGCAGAAACATTTCCCGGCATCGGGATCGTCGTCGACGACCAGAACGATCTCCCCCGCGGAGGAAGCGTTGTTTTCAGGCGAGTTCATGAAGGTACCTCCTCAACCGCTCAAGAGCTTTTCCCCGGTGGCTGATGGCATTCTTTTCCAAAGGCCCGATCTCGGCGAACGTCCGGTCAAATCCCTCGGGTACGAAAAGCGGGTCGTAACCGAAACCGCCGTTGCCGCGCGGTATGTGTATAATACGGCCTTCACAAACGCCTTCAGCGCTATAATATGCATCCGCAGCGGTCATGAGCACAACAAGGCATTTAAACCGTGCGGTGCGCAACGGGAAATCAACCCCATCCAGTTCCCGGAGCAGCTTCCGGTTGTTTTTCGCGCTGTTCCCGTCGAGTCCGGCATACCGGGCGCTCTTCACTCCCGGCGCGCCGCCAAGCACATCGACCTCAAGCCCTGAATCGTCCGCAAGCGTCCAGGTCCCCATCCTCTCGAATACCCAGGCCGCCTTCTGCCTGGCGTTTTCAAGAAAGGTGTCACCGGTTTCAGGAATGACCGGCACCGGATCCCAGTGGTCGGCAAGCGACGTCAGCGAAAACGGAAGACCGTGCAGTATCTCCCGGATCTCCCCGAGCTTTCCTTGGTTGCCGGTAGCGACAATGATCCTGTTCATCAGTTCGCCACGATATTGACCAGTTTTCCCGGCACCACGACCACCTTCCGGACCGTTTTACCTTCAAGGTGCGGCCTGACTTTCAGAACGGCGAGCGCGGCTCTTTCCAGTTCCTCCTTCGACGCGGAGGCCGGCGCGCAAAAATCGCCCCGCAGCTTCCCGTTGACCTGCA
>JAFGOU010000533.1 GCA_016926315.1 Chitinispirillaceae bacterium | reverse complement strand
GTGTCAATAGGCATTGTCAGGCAACTGCAGACGCATTTCGCGGCCGCCCTTCTCAAGGACGCCGACGCGGCATTTTTCATTTCCATCGCTTCGGAGCTCGATCCCCTGCTTTTCGCCATGATATTCATGCACCTGCCCGAGGCGACCCGCGCGCGCCTGATGGAAGACCTGCCTGATTCCCTGAAAGCGCAGGTCCGGGACACGCTTACCTACCCGGAAAACAGCATCGGCCGCATCATGAGCACCCATTTTCTTTCTTTTAACAAGGATGTGCTGGTTGGGGAAGCGATAGAAAAAATCCGCTCCCTGGCGAAAAAGGGTTTTCCGGCATCATACGTATACGTAGTTGACAAAGAAAAAACGCTGGTCGGGGTGGTGAACATGCGCGATCTCATGCTTGCTTCCGTAGACGCGCCCCTTGAAAACGTCACGCGGAAAGAGGTTTTTTCCCTTCATTCATTCATGGACCGGGAGGCCGCGGCGAACGAATTTTCCAAACGGCGGTATTTTGCCGCGCCCGTGGTTGACAGCCAGAACCGCATTCTCGGCATCATAAAAGCGGAACAGCTCCTTGCGGGTATGCAGGAAGAGGTGACCGAGGATTTCCAGCTCATGTTCGGCGCGGGCGGCGATGAACGGACCTTCTCTCCGATCGGCTTTTCCCTTAAAAAACGGCTCCCCTGGCTTCATGTCAATCTGGCCACCGCTTTTATCGCGGCCGCGGTGGTCGGGATGTTCGAAGACCTGATCGCAAAGGTCACCATTCTCGCGGTGTTTCTCCCCGTGGTAGCGGGTCAGGGCGGAAACGCCGGGGCGCAGTCGCTGGCCGTGGTAATGCGCGGACTGGTGATGAGGGAGATCCCGAAAAACAAGGTTTACCGGCTGATCCTCAAGGAGGGATGGATCGGTATGATCAACGGACTCCTCATCGGCACGGTCACCGCACTGGTTGCCTATATCTGGAACGGTAATCCCTATCTCGGCCTTGTCATCGGCCTGGGGATGCTGGTCAACCTGGTTTTTGCCGGTCTGTCCGGCGCCTCTATCCCGCTTATCATGAAAGCGCTTGGTTTTGATCCCGCGCAAAGCTCGAATATCATCCTGACCACCGTGACCGACGTCATGGGCTTTTTCGCGTTTCTCGGGTTCGCATCGCTGTTTTTACCGCTGCTCAAGTAACGGGACATTCGCCCCTGTAACAAAATGGCCAGCTAATAGATCCTTCGTATTCTTTGGAGTTGTTACAACCGGTTTCGATACCATGCCTGAATAACCATTCTTTACGATGGTGAATACCGATGGTAGCAGAATAGGCGCGCGGTCTTCTTCAGAGACGGTAAAATTTCCAGCTGTTGTTGCGCTTGATCATGGTGAACGGTTTCGGCATGGAGCCGGCTTTGCCGAGGAGGAAAATCTTTACCAATACGTCTGTTTGCGGATTTCCCTCGATGCGGGAAACATGGATCGCTGTTCCGTTGTTTTTCAAAAAATCCGGCGCCAGGCGCGCCAGGGCAGGGAGGTCGTATTTCTTGAGGGAACTAATTGACGTCGCGTTGAAACAGAGGTCCTGCGCGCTGCACCAGAACGATATCCAATCGTCGAATTTGTTTTCTTTAATCAATTTGAGACCTTCCAGAAGCGCATAATGCGGCGAGGTCTGCGGTGGGGAGGTTACCATCTGACTGGAAGCCGGTGTTGATGCCGGGGCCGTATTTGCCGATGCCGTTGAGGGGATCGAGACAGCGGTTACGGTCAGGGTCTTTACCTGCCATTTATAAGGACCATAGTGTCCGCCGATATGATATGCCGGCCAGAACTCCCATACGCCTGCCGAATCAAGGGTTATTTCTGCCGAAAAACTGATCGGCACATCGGGCTGAATAATCTGATTCCTGAATTGGTGGCCAAAGTCGCGATTTGCTCCTGTCCGACGGCACCCGATAAAAAAGCCGTTGGCGTCAAGGGTTAAGGGGGTCTTTTTTTTGTTTCTAAACGATAGTGATATCGTAGCCAGGTCACCCGGCCTGGGTGTACCCGGTACCGCAACCATCAGCCCCGATACTTGTATGCTGTCTGGCGAAATGGCGGCTGTCTGCGCGGGTAATGAATAGTGGGCGCCGAAAACAACAACAAAAATGGCGATCAACCGGACTGTTTTTCGTGTAATTTCCATGACCGCTCCAGTTGTTAAGGGTGATGGGAACGATTATTTGAGTGGTTTTTCTACGGTGATTGTCGAATCCGTGACGATCTCCCTGACCGTATCGCCGTTTTTTACCGGCCGGCCGGTTTCCGAATAGATCGTCATATTGTTGTCAAAGGTGATTTTAAGGGAGTAGTTGTTGAGCCCTCTGGTGAAAAACCGGACGCGCTGTTTGTGGTTCTTTTTTATATTGGCCGCGATTGCGCTCCCCTTCTCGTGACTTACGGTCGCGGTCATTATGGAACGGTCGGACCGGTTCACGATTTCGATCGAGGCGATGTTGCTTTTCATTGCCAGGAACATGCCGAGGAAAAAACCGGTTGCAAGCAACACAAAACCGATGATGACCGCGGTAAGGAACTTTTTCATACGCTCTCCTTTGTGAAAGGTCAAATATGATTGAATATACCGCATGCGGCGACTGCCATGGCACCCGCTTTTTTTTATGAGGCCTGATTCAACTCACGGTTTTCATGAAGGTCATCCTCCGGGATACCGGGATTAACGGGCTAGTAATGGTTTCTCTATCGTTTTTCCCGATAAAAATGATACCTCTTTGGCCGCATTTGCATTCCTATCAAGAAAAACCAACAAACGGTTGACCTGCATGAGCCTATTCTCTATATTTTATTCAAGTGCCAGGCCGGTGAAGTCGGTAAATCTGTAGCGGCTCCGCAGATACCTTCTACCGTCTATACGTTCTATTTTCAACCACTACAGCAGCAATGAGGTGCGCTCTCATGACCAATGAAATCTGGCCGGGAACATCTTATCCGCGCGGACCTTCCTGGGACGGCAAGGGCGTGAATTTTTCGCTTTTTTCCGAAAACGCTACGGCCGTCGAACTGCTGCTGTTTGACGCGTCCGATGACGGGGAACCGAGTGCGGTGCTGCCCCTCAAGAAGCGCACTGCCGAAACATGGCACGGCTATATTCCGGGAATCGGTCCGGGACAGCTCTACGGGTACCGCGTGCACGGCCCCTACGATCCGGCAAAAGGTCACCGGTTCAACCCGAACAAACTGCTCATCGACCCCTATGCCAAGGCAATTGCGGGTGACGTGAACTGGGACGACGCGGCGTTCGGCTACCGCATAGGCGACAAGACGGAAGATCTCTCGTTCGACGAACGCCCTTCTGCGGCAATTGTGCCCAAATGCGTGGTCGTCGACCACCGCTTCGACTGGGGCGACGACACGCAGCTCCGTATTCCCTGGAACGAAACTGTCGTCTACGAGGCGCATGTCAAGGGTTTTACCCGGCGCCATCCCGATGTTCCGGAAAAAAAACAGGGGACCTATGCGGGCATCGCCACCGACGCGGCCATCGACCACCTGAAAAAGCTCGGGGTCACGACGCTCGAATTGCTTCCCGTTCACCAGCACGTAAACGACCGGTTTCTCGTTCAGAAAGGACTGGCAAACTACTGGGGCTACAATACCATCGGTTTTTTCGCGCCGGACTTCAGATACGCGAGCGCAGATGCCCGGAGCGGAAAACAGGTTGACGAGTTCAAGTCCATGGTGAAAACCCTTCACGCGGCGGGGCTTGAGGTGATCCTCGACGTGGTCTACAACCACACGGCCGAAGGCAACCAGCTCGGCCCGACGCTCTGTTTCCGCGGCATCGACAACGCCTCCTACTATTTCCTGAGTCCGGAAAATCCGCGCTACTACGTCGATTTCTCCGGGTGCGGCGGCTGTTTCAGCCAGCGCCATCCGCGCGTGTTGCAGTTCATGATGGACTCCCTGCGCTACTGGGTGACCGAAATGCATGTCGACGGATTCAGGTTCGACCTTGCGGCGACGCTCGCGCGCGAGTCGTTCGAGGTGGACAGCTATGGTACCTTTTTTGACATCATCCAGCAGGACCCGGTCCTGTGCCAGGTCAAGCTGATTGCCGAACCGTGGGACCTGGGACCGGGCGGCTACCAGGTGGGAAATTTTCCCGCGCTCTGGAGCGAATGGAACGGGCGCTACCGCGATACCATCCGGCGTTTCTGGAAGGGCGACGAAAAACAGACGCCCGACATGGCGTATCGTTTGACCGGGTCGAGTGATCTCTACAAAGGAAACCGTCGACGGCCCTGGGCGAGCATCAACTTCGTGACCTGCCACGACGGGTTCACGTTACGCGACCTGGTGAGCTACGATGAAAAGCATAACGAGGCAAACAAGGACGAAAACCGTGACGGTACCGACGATAACGCAAGCTGGAACTGCGGAGTGGAGGGACCGACCGACGCTCCGGACATCCGCTCCTTGCGATTACGGCAGATGAAAAACCTCCTGGCCACGTTACTACTGTCGCAGGGCGTTCCCATGCTCTATCATGGTGACGAGTTCGGCCGTTCCAAGCAGGGAAACAACAACACCTATTGTCATGATAACAAGCTCAACTGGCTCGACTGGAACCTTGACGACGACGGCACGCGGATACTTGACTTTTCGCGGATGCTTCTCTCCCTGCGCCGCGAGCACCCTACGTTCCGCAGGAAAAACTTTTTCAGGGGGAAAAAAATTTCAGGCAAGGGCGTTCACGACATCTACTGGCTCAAGCCGGACCGCAGGAGAATGCGCGCCAAGGAGTGGAACGAACATTTTGTACGGACCTTTGCCGTGCTCCTGCCGGCCGAAGGGTTCACCGACAGCGATTCCCGGGGAAACAGAATTCCGGAAGAGACCTTTCTCCTGCTGTTCAACGCCCATCACGATGAGATGACGTTCGTCATTCCCCGGCTCAAGGAGCCGTGGTACCTGATGTTCGATACGACCGGGGACGGACCGATCGCCGCAGGGAGTATGGTCCGGGACCGTTACGTTACCGGCGCTCGTTCAATGGCCGTCCTCAGGAGCAGAAGCGCTGAATTTCACAAAGCCCGGAAAAAGCGTCTCCCTGCAAGCGTTGAAGGGAGCGCCCCATGAACAGAGGAGCGCGATTCCTCGGCGATAATCGCTGCGCTTTTACGGTGTGGGCGCCGCAACGGAAAACCATGACGCTGGTCATCGGTGAAGCGCCGGGAAGAGTGGTGCCCATGGAAAAAACCGATGCCGGCTGCTGGCACGTGACGGCAGACAACATATCGCCGGGAACGCGCTACCGTTACCGGCTCGACGGTACCATCGAGCGTCCCGACCCGGCCTCTTTTTTCCAGCCCGACGGTGTCCATGGACCCTCGGCCGTTGTCGATCATTCAGCCTACCGATGGCGCGACAGCGCATGGCAGGGCCTCCCGCTCAATCAGTACCTCATCTACGAACTGCACGTCGGCGCCTTTTCCCCTGAAGGGACCTTCGACGGCGTTATCGAGCGACTCGACCACCTTGTCACTCTCGGGGTCACCGCCGCGGAACTGATGCCCGTGGCGCAGTTTCCCGGGAGCCGCAACTGGGGATACGACGGCGCTTTCCCCTTTGCCGTGCAGAACTCCTACGGCGGACCCGAGGAGCTCAAACGGCTGGTGGACGCCTGCCACGCGAAGGGGCTGGCCGTGGTGCTTGACGTGGTGTATAATCATCTCGGGCCGGAAGGCAATTGCCTCTGGGAATACGGTCCGTACTTTACGCAGGAAAAATACCGCACGCCCTGGGGCTGGGCGGTCAATTACGACGATGCGGGAAGCGACGCGGTGCGGGAATACATCATTCACAACGCGCTGTACTGGCTGGACTGTTTCCATATCGACGCCCTGCGGCTCGACGCGGTGCATGCGATCATCGATCTTTCGGCGAAACACCTCCTCCAGGAGCTTGCCGAGCGCGTGGAAGCCTATAACCGCGATTCACGGTTCAGGAGGTTTCTCATTGCGGAAAGCGATCTGAACGACTCCCGTCTCGTGCGGCAGCGGGACGCGGGAGGATACGGCCTCGACGCCCAATGGAGCGACGACTTCCATCACGCGCTCCACGCCTTTTTTACCGGGGAGCGGAAGGGCTACTACGGGGATTTCGGCGAAGGCGCGCAGATCGTCACTGCCATTGCCGAAGGATTCGTCTACTCCGGCCGGTACTCACGCTTCCGTGATCGGCGCCACGGCAACAGCGTTGCGGATCTGCCGCCCTGCCGCTTCGTGGTCTTTTCACAAAACCACGACCAGGTCGGCAACCG
>JAFGOU010000532.1 GCA_016926315.1 Chitinispirillaceae bacterium | reverse complement strand
TGTCGCATAAATGTCGGTAATTTTCTGATACAGCAGCCGCTCGCTGGAACGAATGTCCCTGATTTCTTCAAGCAGGTCATCAAAATAGCGGGTACTGAACCGTGAGCCATATTTGAACCGGTCACTGTCCAGAGCAAAGCCTTTTTGAATATATTCTCGAAGAATGGAGATTGCCCATTGCCGGAATTGGGTACCTCGCTCGGTATTTACACGGTAGCCCACGGCTATAATCGCCTCCAGAGAATAACAGGTAACCTTTCTGGCAACCTCCCGGGTTCCTTCCTTTTGAACTACCGAGAAATCCTCGGCAGTTGCCGCTTCTTCAAGCTCTTTTTCCTTAAAAATGTTTTTTAAATGCAGGGATATATTGTCCGGACTGCAATCGAATAGCTCCGCCATGCGTTTTTGAGAAAGCCAAATGTTCTCCTGTGAATAGAGAACTTCAATATTGACTTTGCCGTCAGGTGTCTGATAAATGGTAATCTGGTTATCCGGCAGCTTTTTATTTTTTGCCATGTTTTATACCTTTATGTCGCATTTGTGTAAATCAATATAAATACCCTGGCGGTTCAACCGCAAGATTCCGGCGGGGGATCGTATTTAGAGTCTGTGAGTAATAAATCTTGTTCCATAGTTAAAACCATGGTAATCCTGGTTTTATTCCGGAGAATCCGGGTTAGACCCCAATTCCTGTATTCTCCGCATTGTTTGCACTGAGGCTGGCAGTGAACTAGGTCGAAGCATTATCGAAGGAAAGGGTCGCGCTTTAGGTAATCGGGACACTTCACTTCGGCGACCCATAACTTTGACGATACATCACAACGACAACCCTTCGACAAGCTCAGGGTGACAGCTCCCCACTACGCCAGAGCGCTCACGCCGCGCAGGCGCTGGCGCTGTGGGTCGCGGTGCTTCGCAACAAGGGAGATCGACTGTCTGACCGTGGCGTTACTGTCGCGCGTGGTGACCGTGACGGTCCGGGCAGTCATGGTTTTTGCCACGATCTCCGCGACAATGGTCCGGTCGCTTTTTGTGGCCGTATACCGGTAGATTTTCTCTCCGGCATCATCGAACGTTTCAACCAGCTCCTCCTGGGAGGATTTGGTATCGTTGACATACGAGGTGTGTACGACACGTTCGCCGTGAGGGATCTGCGGATCGTGCAGCGCGGCGCCGGCATCAAGAGGCGCGGCAACAAGACAGAGCGGTATAAGCAGACCGGGAAACAACCGGGACAGGCGGAAGGGCACGGGAGACTCCTTGCTGATGGTCAAACGCTGGTTTATGCAAAATACATCACTGGAAAACGCCACGACACTGCGCTGCGGGCCGGGTATCGGGTTACCGGCGACCTCCAGGTCCTGGTCACTTTTGGGAGGAGAGGGGAATTTTTTCCTCGCTTTCCCCCCATCTTCGCGGTATAATGAACTTACCCCACATTTTCATCCTGCCTGATTGCGGCCTATGGCATTGGTTTAACGCATACGCTGATCGATTCTCACAGGAAAAAACCAGGCATGACAGGTCCCATTATCGCCTCTGCCAGGCAAAAAAAGGTCATTTCCGGTCTTGCAGGCATCCTCGTGATCGCGGCGATCGCCTTTGTCCCGTTCGGCGCCTATAGCAAAATCCAGCCTGAATCGCCCCCTGTCCGCGAACCGGACACCTTCACCCTTCTGGTCCAAAACGCGGTCAGCGGTCCGGAAGGTAAAAACGTTTCGGTATATTTTTATAATCCCGTCACCAGACAAGCATATGGGGTTAACGAAAATACCCGATTCGCTCCTGCCAGCCTGCTTAAGCTTCCGGTCATGCTTGCGCTGCTCAAGGAGGCGGAATCGGACCAGACGATTCTGGGAAAACGGCTGAAGGTCCTGCCGTCGGACCGTACCGGCTATTCCTGCGCCATCAAGTCGGGCACCTCACTAACCGTTGCCGAATCATATACTATCGAGTCGCTGATCTCCTCCATGATCAGTTCTTCCGACAACACCGCACTCAGGGTGCTTGACGGGTATCTGCAAAAGGACCGGTTTCGAAAGATCAACCAGGTCTATCTGGATTTCCATTTCAATGTGCGGGACATGCTTGAAAAAGAACGCAACATGTCCCCCAGGGAGTACTCCCGGTTCCTGCTCGCCCTCATGAACGCATCCTACCTTGAACCCGCCTTATCGCAAAAGGCGCTGTCGTTGCTCGCTCAATCTGAATTCACCGAGGGACTTGCCGCCGGAGTTCCCCAGGGAACAAAGGTCGCCCATAAATTCGGCGAACGCGGCTACACCGGCACCGACACGATGCAACTGCATGATTGCGGCATCATCTACCACCCTTCCTCCCCCTACATCCTCTGTATCATGACCAGAGGCACCAGCCTCAAGGACCAGGCGAAAACCATCGCTTCGGTATCAGACGCGGTGTTCAGGGCTGTTACCGTGGGATTGCTGTAACCCTCAGCTCGCGCAATCAGGGCGGTGCAACCATCTCCCCCGCACCGCCTCCTTATCCTGTCAATTCCGAAACACGCCTTAAGTGTAATGTCCGATGGCGCGAAACATATTTTTTTTATATCGATGACCGGAGCCTTGTCCATGTCCTCAGGGACTTCGCCCCTCATCGCTTAACCGGCGGTACTGAACCTATGCGACCCGAAACCCTGAAATCATTCCTTGAAGAGCAGTACCGTACCTACCACCGGCCGGAATACCTCCGGATGGACCCGCTCTGCTGTCTGGAACGGACCAGGCCGGCGGCAGACCTGGAAATCGCCTCGCTACTGGCTGCCATGCTCTCTTACGGCAGGGCGGAAACGATCATAAGCAGCGTGAGCGATTTGCTGCAACGGATCGGCCCCCAAACCGTGAAATTCTGCTCCGTGACGCCGTTACAGGAAAAAATCCGCCGGTTTGCCGGATTCAGGCACCGGTTCACCACCGGGACCGACATTGCCGCGGTGCTCCATGCCGCGGGGCGACTGCTGCGCAGCCACGGGTCGCTGGAAGACCTGTTTATAGACGGGATGGATGCGACCGAAACCACGGTGAAAAACGCGCTCGACCGGTTTTCTATAAGGTTGAAGCAGGCCGCACGGCCCTTTGCCCACGGCCGAAACATCGGTTTTCTGCTCTCTTCACCTTCAGACGGAAGCGCGTGCAAACGGATGAACATGTTCCTGCGCTGGATGGTCCGGCCGGCCGACGGCATCGATTTCGGCATCTGGAAAAAGGTCTCTCCGTCACTACTGGTCATTCCCGTGGATACGCATGTCGCCCGGATCGCGCGCGATCTCAGGCTGACGAAACGCCGGACCGCGGATTGGACCATGGCGGAGGAGATTACCGCCAGGCTCCGCTCCCTCAACCCGTTTGATCCGGTAAAGTACGATTTTTCCCTCTGCAGGACCGGCATGGCCGGATTCAGAAGGATGGCCGCATGAGCGCACCTGAAGGCGGCATTGCCCCGGCCAT
>JAFGOU010000531.1 GCA_016926315.1 Chitinispirillaceae bacterium | reverse complement strand
TTGCCGTCGCAATAGGTCCAGGTGATCTTCTGATAGCGCAGCTGGACCTCTTCGAGATGCACGTAACGCTCCTTGGCAGCATCTTTGACGTTGTACATGATCGGCTTTACCGAGCAGATCTTGACGTCTTCGAGCTTGTGGTTGAAATATTCGGTTTCCGTGCCGGTGTCGTCGATCCGGTACCACTTGATCTCCACCTTCTTGAGCGTCTGGCCTTCGCACACCGCCTTGTAGAGGTACGGTGACGCGGAGTCGTACGCTTTTACGAGGCGGATCGCTTCGTGCTTCCGGGTGCCGGTGAGCTTGCCCGTGTCCGGATCGGTCGGGATACGCACCTCGTGCTCGAACTCGTGCACTTCGATGCTTTTTTCCCGGCCGGCAACATCCACGGAACCCTCAATGGCCTTGCCGGAATCGTCGGTCATCCACATATACGCTGGAATAGGCATGGCATTACTCCTTCTATGAATGGTGATAGGTTTTATTTGTCAAGGCGATATTCGTTGAATGGCGCCTCTGCTTATTTTGACTTGGGCATCTGAGAAATGAGCGACAGGTTGATGTCGATCCCCTCGATCTGGAAATGCGGCACCACCGAAAGTCCGACCGAGAAGAACCCGGGGTTGTCCTCGATTTCGTTGACCGTTACTTCGGCCGCCTTGAGCGGGTGCGTGGCGATCAGCTCCGGCCCGGGATCGTTCATTTCGGTCACCAGCCCCTTGATCCAGGTGTTGAGCTCGTTCTGCAGCACCATCTTGCTTTTGGTGGAACCGATGTTTTCGCGCTGGATCACCTTGAGATAGTGGGCGATGCGCGACACCAGGAAAATGTACGGCAACCGTGCGTTGATGCGCAGGTTGGCGTTGACGTTCTTGTCGTCGGTTTCCATGGGCTTCTGGCCGGAGTTGGCCGAGAAGAAACAGGCGTAGTTGCGGTTCTTGTAGAACGAGAGCGGAATGAACCCTTCCTGCGCGAATTCGAACTCGCGCGTTTCGGGGATCAGGATTTCGGTCGGGATCTTCATCTGCTGGCCCTTGCCCACGTCGAACAGATGGATCGGCAGGTCTTCGACCTTGCCGCCGGCCTCGGGCCCGCGGATCTGCACGCACCAGCCGTTATCGATGAACGACCGCACCATGTTCGCAGCAAACGCGAACGATGCGTTGCCCCACAGGTATTTGTCATGGTCGTCGCCCTTGACGTTTTCGGTATAATTGAACTCCTTGACCGGTACCGTGTCCGGGCCGTAGGGGAGCCGCAATTCAAAGCGCGGCATGACCAGGCCAACGTAGCGGGAGTCTTCGGTCTGCCTGAACGAGTTCCAGCGGAGGAAATCGCTGCGTTCCATGTAGGTCTTGAGGTCCTCGATCTTGGTGAGGTCCTGCACCTTCTCTTTTTTAAAGAACGTGGCGCCCACCGAGCTGATAAACGGGCAGTGACAGCTTGCCGCAACCTTTGAGATGTTCTGCAGAAGCCCGATGTCGGGCGGTAGCGAGTCGAATTCGAAGTTGGAGATCATTGCGCCGAACGGCTCGCCGCCCGGAGTGTCGTATTCTTCGGTATAAACGTGCTTGTAAAGCCCGGTCTGTATGGTTTCGGGCGAGTCCTCGAAGTCCTCGGCGAGTTCCTCTTTAGAAACATCGAGCAGGTCGATCTTGATGTTTTTACGGAAATCGGTACGGTCAATCAGGAACTTGAGGCTGCGCCACGACGATTCCATTTTCTGGAAGTTGGGATGGTGGAGCACCTCGTCGATCTGCGCCGAAATTTTCCGGTCGATCTCCGCGATCTGGTTGTCGAGAACCGCCTTGTCGATCCGTTCCACTGTTTTCGTGGTGGAGAGAACGCTTTCAACAAAAAAGGCGAGCGCCGCGCCGATGCGTTCGTTGGCTTTGCTTTCCGCCAGCGCCTCGGCATTTTTAAACCCGGTAATGTCAACCGCATGATCCGGTACCGAAAGGCTCATGGTTTCGTAGATGTATCCCAACCCCTCCGCGGCTTTGGTTTCCCCGCCTTTAGATGCTTTCTGAGCTTCTGCCATAAGTGTCACTCCTGAAAGTTAATTTTCTGATTATAGTCCGATGATAATTAAACGCCCCTATTTCTGCTCGCTGTCCGGAACAATTTTCTTCAGCTCCTCATGGAGCGCTTTTGCCGCATTCGGATCCTTGATGATCTCTTCGAGCCGCGCCCTGAACGACCGGTTGTCGAGCAGGTTTGACTTGAGGTCCTTGAGCAGGTTGCGCGCTGCCAGGAGCTTGGAGAGCTCGGGGATCGCCTTGGCAACGTTTTCAGGTTTGAAAGCGTCCATACCGGTGATGTCGAGATCGACCTTGAGGTCGCCCTGGCCCGTAATCTTGTTTTCGACGTTGAAGTTCAGCTTCAGATCCTGGCTCTTCATCACCTGTTCGAAATTGTTCTTGTTGATATTGATCTTTTCCCGTTCGCCCACGCGCTGGGTTCGTTTTTTCTGGGTGAAATCGCCCATCACGAGCATTTTAAGCGGCAGTTCCGTTTTTTTCTTGGCGTCACCTTTTCCCACGTCGAGCTTCAGGTTGATACGCGCCGCGGGAATTTCATTTTGAAAACTTCCAGCCATGGTATGACCGCCTTTCTAAAAATGTTATTTATTTAAAAGGATAGCCTTTTTCGGGTCGATATAACTAACTTTTGTTAATATAGTATTTTGCTTCTCCTGAAGCGACAAGAGAATGTTTTGCGCCTTGCCGGCCTTGGACACCTTGTACGCCTGTACCAGGACCGACCACGCCTCGACCGCCAGGTCCGGTTCCCACTTATCCACGCGGTAAGCGGTGATTTTCTGGTCCACCATTTCGAGCATGGAAACCGCCATGTCGGGCTGCTTCGCCTTGAGCAGGAGCGAGGCCACGATGATGGTGCGGCGAAACGAATCGCGCTCGGAATGGGACCTGCGGATACCGCGCTGCACCAGGTCGATCGCCTCTTCGATCTGCCCCGATCCCACCAGCTCGTTCGCTTTCTGCTGTTCTTTTGCGAGTGGATCGTCGGCGCCTGCAGTCATCGCTGCGGCACCCCCGCCAGAGGAAAAAACGGACTTGACCTCCGTGGAAAGCCATTGCTTAGTGGCCTCGTCACAGAAGGGGGTCGCGTCCGCGAATTGTAATCCGATGAGATCAGGCACCCGCTTGATAAAACAGGCGGTTTCCAGGAGAATTGCCGACCGCACCGCAGCCCATGGCTCCCCGAGTTTTTCCGCGGATACCGTAATAATGCGTTGAAGGTCGAGCCAGAGATGGTTCGATGCGCCGGCAAACGCGGCCTCGGCCTTTTCAAGCGCGGTCTTCCACTCCTGCGCTGCCAGCGTATTTTGAAAAAAGGCGCGCTGCTGCGGATTCGGACCCGGCAGTTGTGTTTTGCCCCCTTCGGCCGGAGGCGCCTTTTCAATCAAGTCCCAGCGCAGGCTGCGCATGAGCCGGTAGCCCATGGGTTTCTGCGGCTCCTTTTCAATGAGAAAGAGCGCTCCTCTGCGGCAAAGGGCCTGCGCCTGCTTTGGCGTCTCCAGGATCTCGGACTGACCGCCTGCCATTCCCGGCGCTCCTGCCGCCGGTGCAGCAGCGACCGGTTTCGGCTTGCACGCTTTTTCCCAGGCAACCGTGTTTTTATAGAGCTCAGCCGGAAACACCGCGGCTTCAGGGAATTTCTGCTCAAGCACCGGCTTGAGCTTGTCGAGCGCTTCGAGCAGACGGCTGATAGAGGGATAATCCGCCTCTGCCGGTTTCCGATCAGACAGAGAGCCGGTGAAGCGGTCTTCGGACATCCATTTGAGTCCAAGCTCTTTTGCCCGCGGCCGGTCGGGCTGCATGGCGTCGAAATCCTTTGCCGCAAGCTGTGCGAACCCGTCGAACAGGTCGGCAAGCCCCTCCCAGTTGTCGTTGCGCAGCAGGGCATAAGCGAGGAACGATATGACGCGGATGTCCTTTGCCTTTTCCTTAAGCACGCGCGTGGCAGCGTTCTCGATGAGCGCAAGATCGAGATTACCGATCTTGCCGAACTCGGCCTTGAGCGCGTCGAAATCAGCATCGTAGTTGATGTTCGCGCCCATGGGCTGTGCCCCGGGGATCGAAGCAACGAGAATGCCAAGCAGGTCGGAAATACAGTGCTCCCTGAAATGATGGCTACGCTACGGCGACCTATTCCGATGAGTACGTCGCACAACGGCACGGCATGTTCACTCGAATAGCATTGTGATACAATATATAATATTGGGTTAATCAGGACAACATTATGATAACAACATGAATGTTCCGTGTCAATCAGGAACCTTCCGTCCGGTTGCCGCCCTGCCGGAACGCGGCGAAGTTCTCGGTTCCCGAAAGATTCTGGTTGGTTCCGTAGATGGTGGGGTTGATCGGCCGGTTGTTCAGTGAGGTATTAACCGTGACCGATACCGTGAATGCCGCCGTTGAAACCGCCAGCGAGGCCACTGCAAAGAGCATGCCGCATGACGGTACTCCGGAAGGGATGATGCGCCGTCTCATGAAGGTTCCCTTTTTGACGATGGAAAGCAGCACCCGAGAAAAGACACGGTTCGGGCGGTTTATTGCGAAGAGTGGGATTTTTTAAGTTTTCTCATGAGCGTATCCATTTGTATAAGCTCGGGGAACGCGCCCCCCGAAGAAAATGATTTCCGGTGCGAGTCGTAATAACGCATCGCGTCGGCGATACGGCGGCCCTCCACGAACCGGACAATCTGGCTCATGAACTGCGGCAGGCCGGGCGTCCTGAGACCCGAGCGTGCGTTCTCCTGGATCGCCGGCGCGAATCCACGATATTCCTGCAGCACCCGGTCGTACCCGCGTAACGTCAGTTCCCCGAACCTCTCCCAGGTAAAGAGACGGGCGCGCTCCGCGGCCTCCTTCCGCGGTCCGGATTCAAACGCGTTCAGCACGGCCGCCCGGATGCTTGCGGGATCGTCGGGCGCGCAGTATTCACAGACAGAGCCGAGATAATCGGGCAGGCCTCCCCATGATGACGCGACCGTGGCGCACCCATACCGGCTCGCTTCGAGAGAGACGAGACCCGGGAGTTCATACCAGCTTGGCAGGCAGTGCAGGCGACAGGAGCGATAGGCGGAAACGAGCAGTTCGTCGGAGAGCCGGCCGGTAAAAACGATCCGCCCTTTTCTTTTGAATATTTTGCAGAGGCTTGCATATTCTGGATTGTAGGCAAATCCTCCATCGGCGAATACTACCGGCAGATCGCTCTCTTCGAGCGCATGGAGCAGCATGAGCTGGTTTTTCCTCATTTCGACCCGGCCTACGCAGAAAACGAAGTTTTTAACGCCGAAGGCCTGTTCAAAGAGCGAGCCGGGAACGTCGATGTTCTTGACCGACGAACCGAAAGGAACCACGTCGATGGGCGAGGACGGGAAGGTGGAGCGGAGGAACGCCGCTTCACTCTCTCCACAGGCGAAAAGTGCGCAGGCGGCATTTCCTGCAAAGGGCGAGGTGATAAGGGGAATCGGTTGAACGGAAACAAGGGCTTCCTGAAGCAACGGAAGAAAACCGCGGACCTCAGCATCTCCGGTCACATAGGTCCTGAACCATGAAAAGGCGGTAACGGCTTTGTGATAATAAAGTGGAAAATTCTCCTGCAACGTGGTCATGACAAACGGTTTGTTGTTGCGAACCGCGTTTATCGCAAAAAGATCGGTCGTCGCCGGAAGGGTGCTGTTGAAAAGGTGGACAAGATCGTACGCGCCATGGAGATCGATGTCCGGGTTCGCACTGAAATCGACGCAAACCCCCTGTTGTTCGAGATATCCTTTCAGGCGTGCCATCACCACGGTATCGCCGCCCGGTTTATCGAACGCATTGCCGCGGTTTTGAAAAAGCACGCGTAAAGGACGGCGTCGGCCATTTCCCGGAACGGCAGGGTGCGCTCCGCCGGAAACACGATCGATTGCCGTAACCGTATCGCCGGCCGCAGTAATCGCCCGGGAGCCCGAGAGTTTGCTCGCGATAACGGTTTCATACTGCTCCTGCAGCCGGTTTATAGCGGATTTGAGTGCGGGATCGTCTGCATGGCGCCGGACAAGATCGTTGCTTTGAACCAGAATATCGTAGGCAGGAATAAAGCTGTTATGGCCCCGGCAGAATTCGATGGTGGAGATCAGTCTGCGCAGCGAAAGGGTATCATAGTGGGGGTGTGTCTGTATGGAAGATGGTTCGTCCGGACGCTCGCGGCCGTTGATCGGAGGTTGATAGCGGGATCCGGAAAAAAACAGCTCCGGCTCTTTCCTGATCGCCTTGGAGAGATAGCCTCCCCACTTATCAAGAAACACCGGCATGCTGTCCGCGCTTTTTGCGCACATCTCCTCCAAAGAACCGCTTGATTTTCCTTCGAGATGCACGAGCATGCTCTCCGGAATATAAAGCACCCGCTTTTTATGCCGGTGAACCTTCAGGCAGAGGTCAATATCCTCATAGTACATTTGAAAGGCGTGGTCGAACCCGGAGAGCTCCCGGAAAAGCAAGGCGGGTATCATGAGGCACGCGCCCGTGACCGCGGCAAAAGCCTTTGGCGCACATACCTCTTCTGCCGAAAAATGGCAGTCGCGGCTGATATGAAAAGGGAGCCGGTTTTCCTGAAAAACGACGCCGGCGTGCTGAATGGTAAAATTCGGAAAGATCAACCTGCTGCCCGCGATGCCGACGTCCGGGTCGAGAAACGCGCCGGCCAGCGGTTCGAACCAACGCGGCAGGAACAGGATGTCGTTGTTCATGAACAGAAGGTGGGAAAATGATGCGGCCGCGGCTCCGGCGTTGCACGCCGCACCATACCCCCCGTTCTCCGGCCGGGTGATAATCCGCAACCAGGGGGCGTTTTTTTCTGCCCCGGAGAGAAACGCTGCGGTGCCGTCGGTCGATGCGTTGTCGACGATAATAACCTCAAAGGGAGACGAGCGGGGGAGCCGTTGCTGAAACGAATCCAGAAACTGGCGGGTAAGATCGACCTTGTTGAATACCGGAACAATGATCGACACGCCGGTTACCGGAGAGTGTTGTACCACATTGGCACCGTGGGCCGGCGCGCGGTTGCTGCTCATGACGAAATTCTGGAACCACCGTTCGAACAGACGGCAGCACTGTTTGTCGTACCGCAGGAAAAGCGGATGTGACTCGAACTCGGCCATGACATCGGGGGGAAGGGGGATGAACCGCTGCGCGTATCCGGCAAGCGGACCCGATGCGGATGAAATCGTGGTCTGGAAATGAAACAGCGCCCGGTCAAAAACGAGCTGAAGCGGAACATGAATGGAAAAAGCCCACTCTTTATCGATAATGACCGTTTTGGTTTTTGATTCGTTTTCAATGACGTTGCGCGGAATCAGATCGATGCTTCTGCCGTCGACCCAGGGTTGATCGTAGGCATGGGTATAAAGGGACCGGTTAAACACGGTCATGCAGAAGGACTCGAAGCGGTCGATATCCCCGGAGGACGGCGTTACCTGCTGCGAATAAAGCGTGGAGATCCAGAGAAGCAGAAGGCGCAGAACCTCGGTGTTGTCGTTTTTCGTCAGCGCTTCGACGACCTTGTCCTCTAACGACCTGAATCCGCTGAGGTATTCGCCGTTGTCTGCATCGGGGTTATGCACTACGCACAGCTCCCGGTGCTCGCCCGCGGATACGCCGCTTCCGATACGCTCCTTTTTCACCCGCAGTCCGCTTTCGTGTTTGTAAAATATGACGCGGGTGGAGAACGGGGGCACCCTGACGGTATTAAGACGGACGGCAAGGGTTTTCGGATCGGTAACAAACGCCGGTTGCGGCGAGGGCGAGGCGAAAACGAGAAAGGAGTTCATGAACATCGGCGCGCATCCGAGGCGGTGTACCGAGGCGAGGAATTCCGCTTCGTTGAAGAGCGGTTTTTTTGCGGCCACATGGTCCCGCGACGGCAGGTTGAACAGGGCAAGCGTATCGAACCCCGGGGATGAAAAGGCGGCCTCGGACAGGATGAGGACCGGAAGCTTGTAATCCGGAAAGGGGTAGAAAAACCTGGTCGAGGCAAAACCGCTGCCGTCGCACAGGGCGGCCAGTTCCGCACGGTCGAAGGTGCGTACGCCGTTGAAGCGGGGATAGTTGTTGATCCCTTCGAACGGTTCGCCATAATGGTCCTCGGCGAGACCGGCAAGGTATTTGTGTCCCATCCTGTTTTCAATCGCGATCAGCAGGGTTCCGTTTTCCTTGAGAAAGCGTCTCGCCTTGAGCAGCGTCTCGCCGAAGGGATGCGGTCCGCTCTGGAATTTTCCTGCATATTCGAGGACGCCGATCAGGGTGACGAAATCAAAGCGCTCGTCGCTTTCGAACCTGTTGAGATCGCAGGCGTGAACTTCTACGTTGTCGAAACCGGCGCAGCGGGCGCCGATCACCTTTGCCCGGGCGACCGAACCTTCGACCGCCACCACGCGGGATCGTGGAATGGTGGCGAGAAACGTGGTTGCCGCCCCGCATCCCGCCCCAAGCTCGAGCATCGAGCTGCCTTCGGGAAAATCGAGCCAGGCAAAAACGTTTTTTCTCAGGGGAGAAAGGTGATAGTAGACGTTCCATTCTTTCGTGAACGACCGATAGGTCTGCTGTTCGTCAAATGCGGGGTCGGACACGATGGAAAGGAGTTTGTTCTCCCCCCCGTCGGCGTAGTCGATGACTCCGTCATGCACTGTCAGGTGAGCCATGGGGCGTCCTTGATATGAGGGCGCGCTACCGCGAGCGGTCCTCGTCAAAAAGATCCAGAAACCGGTTTTCGTACAGCTCGAAAATGTTCCACCGGTCAAGCTCGCGCTTGAGCTCTGTTGCCTTGCCGCGATCCCGCCGCGCCTCTAGAAAGAGCCGCTCTATTTTTTCCATGACCACGTGCGGCACCCTTTCTTCTTCCACCGATGCGATTTCCTCGTCGTTTTCCTTGTTTACTGAAGGGAAAAACTCGCGGATGCGTTCCTCAATGAGCGCGAGCTGCTGGTCTATTTCTCCCACGCCTTCCTGAAGTTCGTTCGTGTCGATGGAAAACCCAAGGACCAGCGAAATGGCCTTTATAAGCTCAAGTGACGCCTTGGGGTAAGCGAAATTCATGGCATAGCTCGGTATGGTGGCCAGAAGGCAGCCCGATTCGATCTTGCGCGACGCCGCGACGCCGAGCAATAGGCCGTTGAGTCCGGCGATATACCCGTCGGGCATGGGAATCACCCCGAGACCGCTCACTTTCCCCGGAAGCGCATCGCTGTTGGCGGCAACGAGGACCTGAGAGATGTTGCGGTACGACATGGGCTGGGCAAACGCCGCAAACGTGAATATCTGTTTTACCTGAAAACGGGTGATGATGTCGAGAAACAGTTTAATGACCGCAATGCCGTCCCGGCCGCTCACCTGTGCGTCGCTTTCAAAGATAATCAGGTCCGGGTTTCTGGTATAGTAAAAAGTGCTGGTGGGAATGTCCGGGAACTGCGCGAGGCCGCTTTTCACCACAATGGAATCCGGGATGAAAAAAGGGCTCATGTCGATTTCGGCGAAAAGACGCGCGTCCAATTTTTTCCGAAGGTAATCAACGGCGATCAATCCGACGTTTCCCATGCCGGGCCACGCGGCGAGCACGACCGGCGGCGAGGCAAAAGAGATCTCTTCGAATATTTTCATTGCAACGAACCCGCCTTGAGATGATCGGTGACTCTGCGAGAAAACCGGGCGCGGGGCGCGTCTGTTTTTCGATCCGCAGTATCTTACCCCGCCTTGCGAAGTGAGCAAGAATTTTCGCTCATAAAAATAGCTTCGTCCTGCCTTCAATGCCAGGGCAACTGATAATGTATTTTACCATGCATGCCCCTGCAATTCAAAGGATTGTTCCTTGCTCCGCTTGCCGGGGTCTCCGAGACCTGCTACCGCCAGCTCTGTCGCCGCAATGGCGCCGACGCGGTAGTCAGCGAAATGGTGAGCGCCGAGGGGCTCCTGCGAAAAGGCAAACAGACCCTACGGCTGTGTCGGTTTGACGAGCAGGAACGGCCGTTCGGCCTGCAGCTTTTCGGTTCCGACCCGGGCCGCATGGCAGCGGCTGCGGCATGGGTCGAAGAGAATGTCAAGCCCGATTTCATCGACCTCAATGCCGGATGTCCGGTACGCAAGGTGGTCGGCCGGGGCGCCGGCGCAGCGCTCTTGAAAAATCCGGCACTGTTTGAAAAAATCGTCGCCGCCATGGTGCGGGCCGTCTCGTTGCCGCTAACGGTAAAAATCCGTTCAGGGTGGAATACCGGCGAATGGGTGGATGACGAGTTCGCCCGTATCGCCGAAGCGCGGGGCGCGGCCGCGGTGATCCTGCATGCCCGGTCAAAAACAATGGTATTCTCCGGTGCGGCGTATTGGGACAGGATCAGGATCGTCAAGAAGGCGATAAAAATTCCGCTGATCGGCAATGGTGACATCAAATCGGCGGACGATGCACTGCGTATAAATAAACAGACGGGGTGCGACGGTCTGATGATCGGCCGCGGCGCAAGCGGCAATCCGTGGATATTCAACCAGATAAAGCTGGCGTTGGCCGGGAGGGACCCCGGGCCGGTCACCGATGAGATGCGCAGGGAAACGGCGCTCATGCACATTACGCAGGTCCGAGACCATTATGGAGAGATGCGGGCGGTCAAGGAGATGCGCAAGCACGTTTCCTGGTATTTGAGAGGGCAAAAAAAAGCGTCGGTATATAGAGACCGTGTTTTCAGGTCAGAGACGACCGCGGAGCTGGAAGCGGTGGTGAAAGAGGCGTGGGAAGAGAGGTGAGGCTACCTGCTCGTAAACGAAAAACGCAGCCACACCCCATGGGTTGACTTATCGATTCTCGCCTCGATGTTATCCGGTTGTTTAAGCAGGAATGTATAGGTATAGTCGAGCGTGATCCATCGTGAGAGGCGCCAGGAAACGTTGGCGATAATATCGAAGTCGGGCCGCATGAGCCGCTGTTCCGGAACGACCGGCGCAAAGAACTTGAGCTCCGCGTCGG
>JAFGOU010000530.1 GCA_016926315.1 Chitinispirillaceae bacterium | reverse complement strand
GGAACGTTTCGGATTACCTCGGCATATTCGATGTGTTCGGTTATCCGCTCGGCCGCGACCATTACGGTACCGGCGAGCAGGCGCTCATCGAGGCCATGGCCGCAGGGCTGCCGGTCGTGGTGTTCGACAACGGGAGCGAACGTCACCTTGTCGAGCACGGGGAAACCGGTCTGGTGGTTAAAAACGAGCGGGAATATACCGCGGCCCTTGAAAAGCTGCACCGGGACGAGGCGCTGCGGCGCCGGCTCGGGGACCGCGCGCGCGAACGCGCCCGCGCGTTGTTTTCCTTGGACACGATGGTCAACGAATGGCGAACACTCTTTCATGAAACCGCCGGCCTGCCGAAACAGGAGCACCTTTGGCCCGGCGACCGGCCGCTCCATGGCGCCGCGCTTTTCATGGAGAGCCTTGGAGACGCGGCAACGTGGTTTCGGCAGAGCGTGAGCAGCAACGGAAAATCACCTGAAGCGCAGCACCAGATCGCAAGCCTCACCGGCGCCCACCGTGCCGCAACCCGCGGAAGCGCGTTTCATTACCGCACCGTATATCCCCGGGACCCGTACCTGAACCTCTGGTGCGGCATACTGGAACAGGGGATGGGCGATGGGGCCGGGCCAACGAATTCCCTTCGATCCGGCCGTCCCTGTCCGCTATGCGGGAAACATGAGGCCAGGGTCCTCACCAGACTGCGATTCGCGCTGTTCGAGGACAATCCGCTCG
Organism: Chitinispirillaceae bacterium; assembly: GCA_016926315.1. The sequence continues at coordinate 3,906 of JAFGOU010000530.1, read as the reverse complement.
CGGCGGAATTTTCCTGGGTTGCCTGCACCTCCTGCGGATTTTCCTATTACGCAACGCCGTCGACGGAAGCGGATTTCGACGCCTATTACCGGGCAAACGCCTATTACGCGTCGGCAACGACATCAGGTTCGGGCGGCAGCCATCCCGCGGACATCAGGCGCTACGACGCCATAGCCGAATGTCTTGGCCGCCATATCGAGGACAAAACCGCCCCGCTCTTCGACGTGGGCAGCGGAAAGGGCGGGCTGCTTCTCCGGCTTCAATCCGCCGGATTCCCGAACCTCTATGCGATTGACATGGTCGAGGGGTGCACGGCATTCATCCGGAACAATTGCGGGTTTCACGCGGCGACGGGACCGGCCGCGCGTCTGCCCTTTCCAAACGTCACCCCGCGCGTCCTGGTCTATTCCCATGTGCTGGAACATGCGTACAACCCGGGGGCGATACTTGACGAAGCGTATAACCGGCTTGCGGAAAACGGCCTGATATATTGCGAGGTGCCAAATGCGGCCCGATACGGCGAATTTCAAAACCTTCCCTGGGCAGACCTTTATTTTGAGCATATCAACCATTTTGACAAAGCGCACCTTGCGGCGCTGGCACAGGCCCATGGGTTTGAAACCGTCGAGACCGGCGCAAGGAACCTTGACACCGCCACGGGAAACGTGGTACCGTGTATATACGGCGTATTTCGAAAGACCCGGCTGGAACGCCGTAACCCGGATAATGATCATGAATGTGCGACCCGCTGCCGCACCTATGTCGAGGCATGCGGCCAATCCCCGGTTCTCACGAGACTTGAAACGCTTGCCCGTGAAAAAACGCCGGTGTATATCTGGGGAATGTCGCAATTCGGGCAGCTGCTTCTCGGCCAGACCGCGCTCAGCCGGTGCAGCATCAAGGCGGTTATCGACGGCGATAAAAACAAACAGGGAAAAAAAATCACAGGCAGACCGGTTCAATCACCTGAGATCCTGCGCAAAGCGGCGAAAGGGGACCTCATCGTGCTGACCGGCCTTGGGTATCAGAAGCAGATGCGCGGGTATTTGCAGGATATCGGATTCAAAGGGCAGGAATATGTTCTCGAATAAGGGAGGAGCAGACGTCATGGCGACAGCGCAACGGTCACCGCGCAACGAGACGACCAACAAGCCGGACCCTGTTGAGGAGTTCAAACGGGAACGCAAAGACCGGATTACCTCCAACGGCTCGGACGCACCGCTTCAGGCAAGCGGCCGGGAGTTTCTGCGCGAAACCCTTCGCGCGCAGTATAGCTATAACTTCACCTGGATGGGCCGGCCGATAATCCAGTATCCGCAGGACATGGCGGCGCTGCAGGAGATCATCTGGAGCGTCAGACCCGACTGCATCATAGAAACCGGCATCGCTCACGGCGGCTCCATCATTTTTTCCGCGTCCATGCTCGAACTCCTGGGAAACGACGGCATGGTCATCGCCCTGGATATCGACATTCGCGCCCACAACCGCGTCTTGATCGAGAACCACCCGATGAAAAAACGCATCACCATGATCGAAGGATCGAGCGTTGATCCCGCGGTTGCCGCGCAGGTGGCCTCCCTTGCAAAAGGGAGGACGCGCATCATGGTTATCCTCGATTCCGACCATACGCACGAACACGTTCTCGGCGAGCTCCGACTCTATGCGCCGTATGTTTCCGTCGGCAGCTACTGCGTGGTGTTCGACGGCGTGATCGAGGACATGCCCGACGGGTTTTACCCCGACCGCCGCTGGGGTCCCGGGAACAATCCCAGGACCGCGGCGCGGGAATTCCTGAAGAGCAACGCCAATTTCATCATCGACAAGGATATCGAAAACAAGCTGGTCGTCACCGCCGCGCCGTCGGGTTACCTGCGGCGGGTTTCATGAAAGGGAGCTCATGTCGTACCTCGACACCAACGCCGAAAAACTGCTGTTTGTCCGTCAAAAGGAGATGATACGCCGTCTTGGCAAAAAAGGGGCCATCAACGTTTTCGATGTGGGCGGAAATCTCGGACAAAGCATAGAGGGATACCGCGCTCTTTTTCCCGCCTGTCGCATAACGACCTTTGAACCGCTTCCGCGATGCTTTGAAAAACTGACAAAGAAGTATGGCGGCGGAAAGGGAATATCGCTGGAGAACGTCGCTCTTGCCGAAAAAAGCGGATCGCACGTGTTTTATGCCACGGCCCATCATTCCGCTTCGTCGCTGCTTCCCCCCGAAGAAAAATTGCGAAAGAGGAGCAAAAAAAGAAATTATGAGTTCGAAAAAATCACGGTACCGCTGGATACCCTGGACGGATATTGCGCAAGAAACCGCATTTCCTCGATCGATATCCTGAAAATAGACGTGCAGGGGGCGGAGCTGCGGGTGCTCAAGGGGGCGAAAAGGACGCTGTCATCAGGAAACATCGGCGTCATTTATGTCGAAATCATCATTGCAGACACCTACAACGGCCAGAGTGAATTTATCGATACCGCCGCGTTTCTCTCCTCCCAAGGATATCGATTGTGGGATTTCAGGCCGTTTCTTTTTACAAGGACCGGAAGATTGTGGCAGGCAAACGCCCTGTTTGTGTCCCCTCCGGTTTTTAAAAAGCTCGACGCTTATAAAACCGAGTTCCCCCGGTGTCCGCAGGCAATATAATCATGAACAAGAACGACACAAAGGTGACGGTCGGCATACCGCTTTTCAACGGGGAACAACACGGCCTGGAGAAGAACCTCGCGTCAATTCTGGAACAGGATTACGAAAACATAGAGGTGATCATATCCGACAACGCATCGACCGACAGGACCGGGGAACTCTGTCTCGCCGCGGCCGCCAGAGACCCCCGCATCAGGTATTACCGTCATGAAAGAAACCTGGGACTCGTAAAAAACGCATGGCGTCTCATTCATCTGTGCACCACGCCCTATTTTAAATTCGCGGAGCACGGCGACTTCCACAAACCATCGTATATCAGCGCGTGCATGAAACGCCTGCTTGAGGACGAATCGATCGTGTTGTGTTACCCGCGGACGCAGGCGATCCATGAAAATGGCGAAAGCGAAATCGCCGACGACCATGTCGAGGCGATGTCGGATTCTCCGGTCGAGCGGTATCTGCACGTCATATCCGAACTCCGCTACTGCAACGCAGGATACGGCATCTACAGGACCCCGGTACTGCGGGAGATCAAGGTGGCCAATGAAGAGTGCCGCGGAAACGACGTGGCAATGCTCGCCGAGATCGCGTTGAAAGGAAAGATCGCGCAGATCGAGGATGTTTTGTATGTGACGCGGCGCGATAAAAAATGGTCGCAGGGCATCGAACAGCAGATCGCTTCGGTGTATCGCATGCTGGGGTCGAACGATCCCCGGCGGGGAATAACCTTTCCCTTTTGCCGCATGATCGAAGAGCACCTTGAAATCGTGCGGTTTTCCAAGCTTAACGAAAGCGAAAAAGTTTTTTTATACCGGCAGACCCTTGCCATTCTCGGCAAGGCGTACTACCCGCGGATGCGGGACGAAATCAAGCGGGCCGTCGAACTGATACACCAGCGCCGCCTCGACCATAACTGGGGCGACCCGAACGACGGGACCGTCCGCAGGCTCGATCCCGGCAAACAGGACCTCTATTTTTATTATTCCGCGGAAATACTCAAACGGTTCGAGGAGGTTTTTTGCGTCTGCCCGCAATTCGACGAACCCGGAATCCATTACGCGCGGTCGATCTGCCTTACCGCCATGGGAAGGTTCGATGAGGCCGTGACCGCGCTGCGCATGGAACTGTCGCGGTTCCCCGGCTATGAACGGGCCCAGCGCCAGCTCTCGGCGCTCGAACAGGTGTTAGCGCGCCGATGAAGAGGAGCATAAGCTAATGTGTGATCCAAAAATCAGCGTCATCATGGCCGCGTACAACAAGAG
>JAFGOU010000529.1 GCA_016926315.1 Chitinispirillaceae bacterium | reverse complement strand
TCAACGCTTCAGGTATCAATTGACCGCTGTTCCGGCCGGCGGCGTCAAAAAACAGGAATCCGATCTGCGAACTCTGCGACAGAAACACGGCAATGTCAAAACTGTTGTCGCTGTTGGCGCTTACCGATACGAGCGGATTGATGCCGTACCGCGATACGGTCGTATGCGAAGCGCCCAGCGTGGTCCGGGCAGGCAGGGCAACCGTGGCAAAGGAAAAGGCGAGCGGGCTTGGCACAACCGTGAAATCAACCGTGTCGACTGCTGCCTGCGCAGGCCTTGCGGCGCGTTCAAATCCGGCCTTACTAACGATGACCGAATCGACCCCGCCTGGGACTGACGCCGCTTTTTTCAGCCGATCTTTTCCGCTCCTCTTTTTTCCGGTACGTGCATCACCCTGCCAAACCACGACATTCCGGACCACTGTTTGCTGGCCGTCAATGTCCGCGACAATCACATACGCGGCGGAACCGTTCTTGTCAAACAGTTGAAAAGAGTATGCGCCCGGGCCGAGATCGGATTGACGCACCTCTTTGAGCCTTTTCCCATTGATTGCATAGATGACCATTGCCACCTGCCGCGCGCGGGTTCCGAGATTGATAACAATCCAATTGCCCTGTACTGCAATGCCGCCGCGGGACACCGCATTCCTGTTCTTAGACACCACGCCGATCTGGCCGGTCAGCATATAGACGCCGTTCGCATCAGTTATGCCGGTTATAGCCGGATTATTGTGCAGCGAAACCGCCGCACCGGCAATGCCCGCTCCTTGGTGATCGGAAACAGCGCCGGTGATGCTGATAGTGAGACACAAGCCATCTGAAAAAAATGCGACGAGCATAAAACACAGGACGGCAGACAACCGATGCGGGTTCGACAATACGGCTTTCATAACGTTTCCCTCCCTCGTGATCCTATCTGCCCGGCCGCGGCAGGTATTCAATCGCTTGGTGGCTTCTCGCAACGGATTGTCCTGACCGCGACTCGTTTGCGCAGCCCACCCTGGTGAAGAGCACTCCCCGTACAGTAAATATATTCATTTTATTTGAAGAGTGCGCCTGAATCCGTTCGCGCCCTTTTATCGTGCCGATCCCTGAAAATCAGCATCCCTGCACCGCGCGCCATTCCTATGCTATATTTACCACTGTATTTCCGTTTACCATCCGCGTGGAGCCGGCCATGAAAAATCCCCTGCCCTTCATTACATTCCCTGCTTTCGTCGCCTGCTTTCTTGCCTTGTGCTCAGGCGCGCCAAAACCGTTTTTCGAGCAGAAGTGGAACCAGGATTTCCGCCTGCGGGCCATCGAGTCGGGCGACACGCTTGCCGTCGGGGCCGCATTCTGCGACGGATCGCGGGTGTTTGTTTACGACCGCGCCGCCGGGACCATCGTCATCCTGAACGCCACGGGCACGACCGCGGCCGTAAGGGCACTCGAAGGCATTGGGCGAGATTCCTATTTCGGCGACGATTTCATTGCAAAGGACACGGTGTTCATTTTCGTCAATCCGGTCGACCGCCGTCTTGAGTATTTTTCGCGCGCTTCAGGAAAGCACCTTCACTCCCATCCGCTGCCGTTGGAAGCGCTGAAGTCCCAGAAAAAACGATCGAGGACAATTATCAACCGTATCGAAATAGTCAACGACACCGTGCTCGTCGGCAACGCCCACGTGCTTGTTGACCTCGGATCCGGCCTTGCGAAATCCGCCGTTCCCAAAACGATCCGTGCCGCCCCAAGCAGCGGCCGTTTCGCGCTTGTCCACGCAAGCGGCACCTATGTCCAGCGTGCCGATACGATCCTGGCCCTGACAAGCCGTAAAAAAGCGGCGCTCCCCGCGTCGCACTTCACCATTCCAGGCAAACGGCTCTTCGTATTGAACGGCATGGTGTACGCGGTTGTCGCTGGCAGTAAAGGAATTTCCATACAACCGGCGCTAAAGCCATAATTACCGACACCGATGCCGACGGCGGCGGCCTCGATACCGGTTGGATAAAAACAACAGCGTTCCGATTTATTTATGTACCGTCAGAACCAGCATATATTACTTTTACTCCTCACGCAGAAGCGATAATAAACAAGGGGGACATGAACCGTATCAAGGGTGTTTAAAATTCGCTTCGCTGCAGTATTCCAAACTGGTACATCTCCATACTATAAAAACAGAAGGCGAAAAAAGCGTACCACGGATGGTTCAGGGAGGAAAAAGGAGCATCGCCGGCGTTTGGGCAGATGCGGCACCGGACACAAACGGATACGAGGGAGCATACTGGCAATCCGCCATCGACCGCATTTTTCCTTACGGCCAACTGTCGCGGAAGGCACACCTGATGAATAAACATTCACTGCTGATACTTTTAGCGGCTTTAACCTTCTCTTATTCAAAGGACGGTCGGACCTTCACCTACGGCTATGAAGCCAATTCCACCTATGAACAATCAGTAATCTCCAGCGATTCATCTTCAACCACCTATTCCGGTTCTCAACGGTTTTTAAGCGAATTAAAGAAAAATAATGTCCCCGTGCATCTGGCCATGACCGAGCGTCAGAACCTGGTAGCGGCGATTACCACCGGCCCAAAGCACGACGACGGGCATTATGATTTTCTGGCAACGGTGAAAAAATATGAGGCGCACCGGGCCGTCAACGGCCGGGAAATCGAAGGTCTGTCCGCGCATGCGCTGAAAAACCTTGCGGCAACCGCACGCCTGCATGCGAATGACGGGGGCGCTTTGCATGAGATTACCATCAACGGGATTGCGGCAACACTGCACGCGGCGGTCAGGCCGGTCGTTGAAAACATGGCGCTGGTCTTCACGTTTCCGGACTCGGCGCTGCACCCCGGGGATTCTTTTAAACAGAGCACCGAAATGGACCTTCCGGTCCCGGGGTTTCAATCGGTAAAAACAAAACTGTCGACCATCTATACCCTTGTGCGGGCCGATGACGCCGCAGGCGTTTTCACCGTATCCACCGCATTGGAGTTGTTGCCGTATGCCAAAAAAGACATCGACATAGCAGTAACCGGCAGCGGCGGCGGCGTGCTGAAACACAATAGACAATCCACTGTTTTTGATTCCTACCGCACAACGCTGGAAATAACGACGACCATTGAAACCGGACAGTTTAACATGCATATCATTACCAGAAGCGAATCAACGATTAAACAGAAGAAGGTGCGATAAGAGCGTCCCGGCACATCTCCCCCACCCGCCACACTCATAAGGAACCCCGGCATGCCGTATAAAACCATTGACGAGTATATTTCAGGATCCCCGGAAAAGCTCCGGCCGCGCCTGGAACGAATGCGCCGTATTATTCACACGAGCGCGCCCGGCGCAAAGGAAGCAATGGCGTACGGCATCCCCACCTTCAGACTGCACGGCAATCTTGTCCATTTCGCGGGATTTGCAACCCATATCGGGTTCTACCCCACCCCGTCCGGCATCGCGGCCTTCAAGCGCGACCTTTCCGTCTACAAGCACGCCAAAGGCTCTGTCCAGTTCCCGAACGACAAACCGCTTCCTGAAAAACTCATTCAAAACATTGTCAGGTTCAGGGTACGGGAGAATAAAAAAAGCAGTGGTTGAATTATTAAACGTCCCATAATGGCTATCAATGGTTGTTGCTTCGGAATCGGGGTCGGTATCGGTATCGAAAACGGCCATAATGCAAGCCGATCCCGATGGCGATAGCGACTCCGACCCCGCAATCCCATCACGGTGCAATAATGCAATCAAGGGCGAGGCGGCAAAAAAGCATTGACCCGGCCAGAAGAGGTCCATTGGGCTCAAACAATCAATTATCTTGAGGAGGTCCCATGCGATCATTAATCCTTTGCATCCTTTGCGTCTGTTCTCCTGGCATTGCCGGGATCGACTATGACGCGGGCGTGGAGAACGGCCGCATCACCTATTACTCCCAGTCGCCAACGGTCGCGTGCGACATTCCCCAGAGCGAATGGCCCCAGTACACCACCGCGCTGAGCGAAAAGCATTTCCAGGGCGGTCTGGCGTGCGGCGCAACCGTGCGCCTCATGAACCAGGGAAAAGAGATCCAGGCCATGGTCGTTGACCTGTGCCCGGTGGTCGGCAATGAAGAGTGGTGCTCCGGCGACATGACCCATTTCGACCTTGGCGGATCAAACGCCTTCGCCCAGCTGGAACCCGTGGTGACCGGCGTCAAGCAGATCACGTTCCAGTGGCTCCCCACGCCGGTGGGGGATTCGCCAATCAAGCTGCGGCTCAAGGACGGCATCAATGCCTGGTGGATCGCGATCCAGGTGATCAACCACCGATACCCGGTTGCCAAGCTCGAAATCAAGGACCCGCAGACCGGCGCATGGATCACGGGCAACCGCACCCGGCCCGGCATGTGGAACTACTGGCAGTTCGACTTTACCGGCAACGGCCTGACCGCCCCGTTTCAGATACGCATCACCGACCAGTACGGACAGGTGATCGAGGAAACCGGCACCGTTGTCCAGGAAAAGCATATGTGGACCGGCACAAAACAGTTCCCGCTCCTGCCCCGCCACTCTGCGATAAAAAATGCCGCTTCATCTCTTTCGCCAACCGGACCGTCCATTGCCCGCATTTCGCACAACAGGCTTTACTTCCCAGTCACGTCCGCGGCGCGAGTGTGCGTCTTTGATCCTGTTGGAAGAAGTATCGCCGCTATGACCCTGCCTGCCCATGCCGCCTCCCTTGCACTGCCTGATCTGCCTGCCGGCGTGTACATTGTCACGGTAACCGCAGGAACCGGCGCACAAAAGGTTTTATGGGTCAGAGGAATGCAGTAAGCAGTTGCGTATTGCCTGGAACAGGGGATTTGCCTTTCATCAATTTCAGGGAATTATCGTTCACCGTGTAACTGATACTCTTTAAAGAGGAAGTTCTGGTTGTCTTACAAGCCATTAAAGACATGTGGGCGCCCCGCTCCCAATGGTCGCGGCGGCCAACAATCTGCCACTGGCAGATGGCAAGCTCCGCCGGGCTACCTTCCAGTCGGTGCAGCACGGCCCTAATCCGCCTGCGGCGGGGGCTCGGCTGCACTGCCTGCCTGCCGAAGTCTCGGCGCCTAAAGGCCTTATTTGGAAAAAAGATTTTTTACAAAGAACGG